>NZ_JACHDL010000001.1:690974-829266 GCF_014201055.1 Paraburkholderia sp. CI2 | reverse complement strand
CTCGGGATTGTCGACCTGGACATAGCTCCTGAAGATATCCCGCTGTCTATCCTCCGGGATACCGATTCCGTTGTCCCAGACGCTGATCCTGACGAGGTCGCCGCGTCTTTGGCAGCTCACCAGAATATGCCCCTTCTTTCCCCTCTGTTCGGAAGGCGTATAACGCACCGCATTGAGCACCATATTCCGGACGATCCTGTCCAGCGCATGCCGATCCGTCCGGATCAGATAAGGCCGGCTATGGAGTCTCAACGTCAGCCCCTTCGCCCGGGCGATCGGTCGCACGTCCACAACGATCGCGTCTAAAAGCGAAGCCAGCATGATCTCTTGAATCTCTACATGCCAGGTACCCGATTCGAGGCGGCAGATATCCAGTGCACCGTTGATCATATCCACCATCGCATCCACCTGTCTCTGTGCAATCGAGAGGTCACCAACCAGATTGGTTGATCCAATGTTCCGGAAGATATAGTTGAGCTTCAAGCCGAGCGTGGTGAGCGGCTGGCGCAAGTCATGGCTGATCGCCGCAATAAACTGGTTCTTCTCCGCCGTCGCCGCTTCAGCCAGCGATCGGGCTTCGACGAGAATAAGCTCTCTAACACCTGCGCGCTTCTGATCGTCACAGATAAACCATGCGATAAAACAAAGGCCAATCAATTGAGCCGCCAGCCAGTCAAGCGTAATCGGCCGGTAAATGAACATCAGATTTCCCATGCTTAGCCCAAATGGAATCGCGCCGAGCAGAAGTGAACATAAAGTCGCACGAAGACTAGGAGCCAGTAGCAAAATAGTAACTACATGGCTAATCAGCGTCAGTTCGACAAAAGTCATCCTCACCAATCTGACGTAATGACTATGGCCGCGCGGCCATGAAGGTGGCAGTAAGCCAAAACTAGCCGCCGCCCACCACAACGATGTCAGCATGATCAACACGGCCCAGGCCCAGTGCAGTTGCTCGACCGTGGTGACGCCAGCGTGCTTTGGAAGCGCGATGGTCTTTCTTAGCAGGAAAAAAGCCATGGGGGCGGCGATCCCCCACAGTCCAGACATCCAGACGATGCGGAACACAGGGTCAAAACCCGATGTACTGATCCATTTTCCAAATACGAACGTGCCTGCGCTGCCGAGCAACAGAAGCGCCATCCAATATAGCTCTCGACGGGACAGCGATTCCAATAACTTGCGTTTGACGAGCAGATCCTGCTCGGCAGTGAGCACTGCAACCGGTCCCAGAAAAAGCTTCACCGATTCAGCGAATCGGCGGAGCCCGATTCTTTTAACCTTTCCACCCGCGCCCATCGATGTTCTGGCCCCGGGCTTGTTGCCCGCGTGCGAATCACCGCGTGTTTGAGGACGGGACGCCATAGTAGGCCTCTGGGATTCAGTGCAGCATACGCCCCATTTTGATAGCGGTTCCGCAGCACGTCGATGGGAACAAGTGCTCTGCTGGATACAGAACAAAAGTTCGTCGTCAACGCAGGCGGATCCCATTGAGATTTGTGACCAATGCGCCGGGCATGGGGTTGAAGACCGTCAAAAGATACAGATCGAGGGCAAGTATGAGGCCGTTCCTCGGCGTCACGCAGCACTGCAACTCCCGGACATCCAGGCCAAGCACTGCTTGTCAATCGCGATAGTCTGGGCTCGGAACGCGTAAGTCGCTTCGACATGCATCCACAACCCGGCGTGCGTGTCGTACTTCAAAAAACTAATCCTAACGAATGCACGCAAATCGATACCGAACATTTATTCGCCCAAAGGGGAGCATTTAATACCGAACATCAGATGGCCAACCTAACTACAACTGAGATGGCCAAACGTCGGAATGAATCAGCATAATCTGACACAGGGAGGGAGTAATTCACCGCGGCCCCCGCGAGTTTCTGCACACCGTACTTCGGCAACTGATCAGCATCGTGCCGCCGTAATGCCATGTTCCCATTCAACCGATTCAAGGAGCTCCAACATGAAGATCCTTGCATGCGTCGTACTCGCCATCGGTGGGCTTGCCAGCCCGGTCCTCAGCTTCGCTCAGAGCACCGAGCCCGTCACGCGCGCACAGGTTCGCGCAAACCTGATCCGTCTAGAGGAGGCCGGCTATCGAGTCGGCGACGGCGACAGTACGACGTATCCCGCGCAAATCCAGGCGGCTGAACTGAAGATCAGTGCACAGGACAGCCAGCAGGTGGCCAACACCGCCGTTGGCGGCACGACGATGAATGGCACCTCGGCTGCCGGCAGTGCCCCGCATTTGTCGAACCTCTCGCCATCGTCGTGCGCCGGCCCCGCAAGTTACTGCAACATTTTCTTCGGTAACTGACCGCGGGGTTTTGTCGCAATAAGGAGGTGAGGTCAAGCATAAGCGATATCTTTGGTACTACTTCTGCCGCCAACGCATAGAACTGCTGGGCTGCAGAACGCGTGGTGCGGTGGCGACACATCATCTGCCCTTTTTTAATCATGTGCATGACTTCGATGCCACCCAGTAAGATGCGGGTGCAACGAAAATTCTTGAACCCCAGCATGGGACGAATACGGCGCTTGATAGCCCGATGGTCCTGCTCGACGACGTTGTTCAGATATTTGGCCTGACGAATCTTGATTGACGTATCGCGTTCGGCGTTGATCGCATGCAGCCCTGCGAGATTGGCGCCGCTCTTGTCGATCGTCACCGTCTCCGGGACACCGTTTTGATCGATGGCCTTCTCGAAATAACGCCGGGCGGCCACCTTGTCCCGCTTGGCTCGCAACAGAAAGTCAACCGTATCGCCCGCTTTATCAACGGCCCGGTACAAGTACTTCCATTCACCGTTGACCTTGACGTAGGTTTCGTCCATTCGCCAGCTTCTACCGACTGCGCGTTTTTGTCGCCGAAATGTCTTTTCCAGCGCCGGCAGAAGTTTGATGGCCCGGCGATGCACGGTCGAATGATCGACCGAAACGCCCCGCTCGGCCATCATATCTTCCAGATGACGCAGGCTCAGCGGATAGGCCACGTACCAGCGCACACAAGTCAATATCACATCCGGCGGATAGTGCAGCCGTTTGAGCACCTTGTTCCTGCCCGCATTCAAGCTCGTCATCGTAGATCACGTCTTTCGTTTTCCCAGCGCCACGATCGCAGATTGTCTTAATGCGACAGCGCCAACTTGCCTCCTTTATTGTATTACGCGCTTCGGTGAGCCAGAAGCCCCAGACGAGATGGCATTGTTGCTCTATCTGCATCGATGCAGGCCAACGTCCTGAGCAAACGGAGGGCGCACAGAATGCCCGCGGTGCGAAAAAAGCCTACCCTTGATGGAAACTCTCGTTGACCCGGCCGACAGAGCCGGGCTGTCGAATCCCCACACGCGTGCGATGACGGAGAAAGTCATGAACAAAACCCTCGGGACAATGGCTGGCGCCGCGATATTGTTTGTCGCGATCTGCCTCACCGAACAACAGGCTCTCGCGCAGTCAGCAGGCGACATCGTGGGTTCGTGGACCTTGGTGTCGCTGACGGTTTCGCGGAGTGGCACCCAGACAGAGTTACTCGGTCCGCGTCCGGAGGGCCAGTTGATATTTGGGAGCGACGGCCGCTACGTTCTGGTTGGGGTTCGTACCGACCTGCCGAAGTTCGCATCCGGTGACCGCCTCTCAGGATCCGCTGAGGAGAACAGAGTAGTTGCGCAGGGCAATGTGGCACATTTCGGCACATATACGGTGGACCAGGCGGCACACACCATTGTATTTCGCATTCAGCGGGGTACATTTCCGAACTGGGATGGAGAGGTCCAACAAAGACCGTTCACCCTTGTTGGCAATCGGCTAACTTACGTTACTCCAGGAAGCTTCGGGTACGGGGCACAAATGGTAGTGTGGCAACGTGCGAAATAGGCGAGAAAGTGTGCGTATGAGGGGTTTGGGAAGCCACCGCCCACGCTACGTCCGGGTCTCGCCGACGATGCTGACGAAAGCGTTGCACCACTCGCCGTTCTGCGTGTTCCTCTCATTTGGCGACCCTCGACCGTTTGCAGCAGAAATCCGCGACGCGGGCGCCGCGCTGATCTGCCAGGTGCAGTTCTTGTCGCAGATCGACGTGGCCCTGGAAGCTGGCGCCGCAGCGATCGTAGTAGAGGACACCGAGGCAGGGGGGCACGGAGGAAACCGTTCAACATTTCCGTTTGTGCCGGAAGCTGCCGACTACTTGAAACAACGCTCGCCCGGAACTTTGCTGATTGCGGCCGGAGGCATAGCGGACGGGAGAGGATTGGCGGCAGCCCTGATGCTTGGCGCAGATGCGGTAGTAGTGGGCACTCGTCTGTGGGCGTCGGCCGAAGCGCGTACCGGAGCCATTCTTTGTCGAACTGGGCGCGGCAATCAGGTGGCGTCGACTGCCGATCCAGCCTTGAGCATCAGGCCTTTCTCCGTCAGGATTTCATTGACCAGCGCCAGCATTTGCACCGCCAGTCCGTGCGTTTCCAGCAGATGGCGGAACCGGAGAATCGTGCTTTCATCCGGCAAGCGAACCATCCCGCCGTCGAGACCCGCGAACTCGCGATACAGCGGAACGTCATAGAGTGCCTCTTCCATGGCAGGGTCTGACAGACCGAACCATTGCTGCATGAAATGAATCTGCAACATCGTTGCAATCGGGAACGGCGGCCGACCGGTTTTGCCCGTGGGATAGTGCGGCTCAATCAGCGCAATCAGCTTCAACCAGGGCACAACACGTCGCATCTCATCGAGAAATTCCCGTTTGCGCGTGCGCTTCGTTGACAGATCCAGACCAAGACCAAGTTGCGTCATCACACTGCTCCTCAACTAATTCGCTCTGTTTCCAGGATAGCTCAGCAGCAACGCAATGCCAGGACTTTTGCAGACCTTCCTTAACATTTTGGCACGATCCGATGCAGAGATCCGCCTGTTCCATTTCGTGCGAGACTATTTTTAGTGCATGACGAAGCTAAGCGTCGTCGTGAGGATAAATTAAAGCGTTTGCTGAAACAATAAAGCATTTCGTGAAAAAATTTGCATTAAAGCGGAAGCTGGATTTTGTCTTCATCTTCTGCTTTATTCCTCAACCCCGCACACACCGAAACCCGGCATACACATACTGATAATGCGGCTGAAACCAGTTGCGAAATTCCGGCCGCAGCATGCACAGCGCGGTACGCGCCGAGCCGCCCTTCAGCACGTAGTGCTGCCCATCGAAGAAGTTGGCCGAATAGCCGGGATAGAACGGAAACGCTTCGAAGCCCGGCAGCGCTTCGAACAGCGTCGAGGTCCATTCCCAGCCGTTGCCGAACTGACCTTCCGCGCCGAACGTGCTGACGTTGTCCGGATGCGCGTCGACGGGCCGTGGATCCCAACTGCGGAAATCGAAGTTCCCCGATGCCGCTTGAGGCACACCGTGCGCCGCGCGTTGCCATTGCGCCTCGGTCGGCAGGGTTTTGCCGGCCCAGCGCGCGTAGGCGCTCGCTTCGGCGTGGCTCACGTAGACGGGCCAGTCGAGCGGCAAGGGCACGTCGTCGAACATCGTGCGCAGCGCCCATGCGGGGCGACCGTCTTGCGCCGTGTGTTGCGACCAGCCAGCGGGATGCTCGATGCGCTCCGCTTCCTTCCACGCCCAGTCCTTCGGCGACCACCACTTCGGCTCGCGATAACCGCCGTCTTCGATGAACTCGAGGAACGCACCGTTCGTGACCATGTATCGATCGATCTCGAACGCGGGCACGTCCACGCTCATTTCGCCGAACTCATTATCCCAGCCGAAGCGGCCGGCCTCGCGCGGCATGCCGAGCACGGCCGTGCCGGCCGGCACGCTGACCATCGACGACAACGCGTCGCGCTGCTCATCGCTCGTCACCACCGGCTCGCGCAACGCGGTGTTCTTCTGCGCGAGAGGCAACTGATGGAGCATGTACGCGAGCGTTTCCGCATGCATCAACCGATGCTCGATCGCGACGTTCAGCAGCTGCACGGCCGCCTCGTCGTGCGCCGCGCTGCCGAGTTCGTCGAGCGCGGTGTCGATCTGCCGGCGCGCGCGCGTCGCATACTCGCGCACGGCGGCGAGCGACGGCCAATCGCCGGGTTGATCGGTGGGAAAGCCGCCGTCTACCGGATCGATGCCGAAGGCGAACAACTGGTCGAGTTCCGGCGCGAAAGCCGGCAGATCGAACAGACGCTGGTCGAGCAGATTGCGATCGAACGCTTCGAGATGGCCGATGTAGAACACGACGCGGTGACGCTCGCGGATCGGCCGTTCATAGAGGTAGTCGGGTTTGACGATCGCAAACAGGTCGTCGGTGACTTGACGCGCGTCGAGCAGGCGCTGCACGAGCGGATGATGCGGGACAGGGTCGCGATTCATTGGGGCCGGGTCTCCATGCAACACGGTTGCCGTGGGGGGGACGGTCTGAAAACTCTACCCGCTCGCAGGCGGCGTGCCAAGACTAACAGCGCGACCGTCCGGGCCACTCTGGCCGCTAGATCTGCCGCAAGCCTTCGAGATCGACGATGTGAATGTGCTTGCCTCGCGTGTCGATCAGGCCGCGTTTTTGAAATCTTGACAGGGTACGGCTGACCGTTTCGAGCGTCATGCCGAGGTAGCTGCCCATGTCCTCGCGCGTCATTCGCAGATTGAATTCCGACCACGAGTAGCCGCGCTGCGCATTGCGCTGTGACACGTCCAGCAGGAAGGCGGCGACGCGTTCGTCGGCGGACAGCGAGCCGAGCACCATCATCTGCGCGGCTTCGCTGACGATCTGCGCGCCCAGTAGCTTGTGCATGCGCTCCTGGATCGAACTGATTTCGCGACACAGCAGCTTCAGCGCGCTATATGGAACGATGCACACCGTGCTGTCTTCCAGCGCGACGGCGCTGCACGCATGGACGTCCGCGCTGATGCCGTCGAGCCCGAGCGGCTCGCCGGCCAGACGCAGCCCGGTGACCTGCTCGCGGCCGACGCGGTGGACCATCACAGTCTTCATCGAGCCGGAGCGCACCGCGTAGATATTGTCGAAGCGGTCGCCGCTGCGATACAGCGCTTCGCCGCGCGGCACCGAGCGCGCCGAACAGATCAGCGTTTCGAGCTTCGGCAGTTCCTCCGCCGACAGCCCCTGCGGCATGCAGATCTCACGCATCGAACAGCTGGAGCAGCGCGCGGCGGTACGTGCGGCTGCGCGTGCCGCCACGGCCTCGCGGTTGCCGGCGGAGCGGGTCGAGGAACGGGTCACAGCAGTAGGATTGAGCATGTTCGATTATTGGTAGTGGTGAAATTGTCCCACCCGCTATGACCCGCAACTGGCGGCAAAGTGACACGTTCGCTGCTCGGCAGTCCGAGCAACGGCGGTGCTCTGACGAAGGTGAGAAGGTGAGCCGCCGCGGCCTATATCGACGTCGCCCGTCGACGGGTAGCGTGGCTCGATTCCGGCAAGGCAGGGCGTGGCGTGCCGCCCTGCGCCTGATGAAAGAGTCAGGCGGGTTCCTTGTCGGTGCCCGCGGCGGACGGTACCAGCAGAACCGGAAGAGTGGCCTGGCGCACACAGCGTTCAGCGACGCTGCCGAGAATCAGCCGCTGAAAGCCACGCCGACCGTGCGTGCCCATCACGAGCAGGTCGGCGTTGAATTCGGCGGCGGCCTGCAGCACGATCTCGGCGACATCGCCGAGCGACGAAGCCTCGGCGACCGCCGGGTTGCCCTTCACACCTTGCTCGGCCATCACTTTCGAAAACTCGGCACGCAGCTCCTGGCCTTCCTCGATCAGGCGGTTGCGCAGGATCGACGGGTCGTAGCCGGGCGCCTCGAAGTACATCGGCGTGTTTTCGACGACATAAAATGGCCGCAACACCGCGCCATTCGATTTGGCGAGATCGAGCGCCGCTTCGAACGCACGGCGTGAGGTATTGCTGCCGTCGACCGCTACAAGGATGCGTGTGTACATATCGGCTCCGCGTCAAAAATGCGTCTGCCACATTGCTAGCCGCGGCAGGTTTATTGATCTTTTATACCAATGAAGCTTAGATGATCGCCGGAAAAGATGCACCGGACCAGGATGTAAATCAAACATTTGCCAAATAATCCGGCGCGGCGCGGACAAAATGGCGGGCGCGGCGGCGTGCGCGAAGCGGCCTGGCATGCTTACAACCCGTAAAACTTTGCTGAAGCCGAAACAGGGTTGGCCTTACAATCAAGCCATATTCAGACAAGCTGGCCAGTCCGCTGATGAACGATCGAAAAACCAAGGGCTTACCCGAGCAGATCTACGGCGACATTCTCAACCGCATCCTCGAAGGCGAGTACAAGGAAGGCGAGCGATTGCCGACCGAGCACGCGCTGGCGGAGCGTTTCGCCACGTCCCGACCGACCGTGCGCGAAGCGCTCGCGCGATTGCGGGCCGACGGCATCATCTCGACGCGGCACGGCTCTGGCACGACCGTCGCGCGGCGCCCCGATCCGGACGTACGCCGCTTCGCGCCGCTCGAAACGCTGTCCGATATCCGCCGCTGCTATGAGTTTCGCATCGTGACCGAGGCGGGCGCGGCCGCGCAGGCAGCGCTGAAGGCCGACGCCGACGACATCGCCGCGATCCAGCACGCGTGGGACGAGCTCGAGCGCATCATCGAGGCGCAGGGGATCGGCGCGAAGGATGACTTCCTGTTTCATCAGGCGGTCGCGCGCGCGTCGAAGAATCCGTTTTTCATCACGGTGATGTCGTTCATCGAGGAGCAGATCCTGTTCAGCATGAACCTGTCGCGCAATCTGTCGCTCGTCAAGACGGTGGAGCGGCAGCGGCTGGTGCAGGCCGAACACATGGCGGTGCTCGACGCAATCCGCCGCAAGGACGCGGCGGGCGCGGGGGCCGCAATGCGCGCGCATCTCGAGAACGCGCTGGAACGGATGTTCGGTTCCTGAGTCCGCGCGCGGGTGAAGGCGTCGCGACTTTTGTCAGGCCGCGCTTCGGCGCGGCTCAAGCAGCGACGGCGACCGGCCCGAACAGCGAGGTCAGCGTTTTCGCGCTCACCGCGACGTCGAGCGCGACGGCCCGCTCGATGCCAATCTGCAGCGGCGGCCCGAGCCGGCTGATGTCGAGGCCGGCTCGGCGCAGCATCCTCTCGATCGGCGTGGTGGTCACCGTGACGTAATGCGTGATGCCCATGCGCTGCGCGAAGCGCATCACTTCCTGAATTGCGCGGATTGTCATATCCGTGAAACCAAACGACTGTTCCTCACCGCCGGTTTCGATCGCCCAGCGGCTCAGTTCCCAGATATGTCGCCCGACCGGCGCGGCCGCGCCATGCAGTAGCTGCGGGAAGGTGTCTTTCAGCATGTTCGGACCTTCGGTCGGCATCAGGCGCCAACAGCCGCGCAACCGTTCGTCTTCGCCCTGAATCAGCATGTAGTACGGCCCGAGCGCGTCGTAGCCGTCTATCTCCATTCCCGCGATGGTCGGAATTTCCCAGCCGAGCCGGCCGTGAAAGACACGGGCGCGCAAGCGGTACATCTCGTTGATCAGTTCGTTGTCGAATTCCTGCCGGAGTCCAATTCGGATCGTGGTTTGCATGACGTTCTCCTGTACGCGTTGGGGGGCTGCCAGATACGCAGGAAAACTTATGCATTCTGAATCTTTGCGCCACCTACCTACCTGGATAGGTGTGGATGCTTATCGGGTATATCAGAATTCAGACTCGTCTCCGCCCCCAACCTACAAGGGTCCAAAATGGAACTCCTCGACAATCACTGGCAACCGCAAACCCACCTCCAGGCGCGTCCTTCGGAGGTCTCTTCGGCAGTGGATCGGGTTCTGATCATTGCCTATCGGAAGAAGAAAAAAGAGAGCCAGCGCCGTTTCTGGGCTCGCTTCGGCGTCACGCAATCGCGCGGCAGCCGCTTCGAGTCGGGCGCGGAGATCCCGGCGCCGGTGTCGATCCTGCTGGGTCTGTACTTCATGAAGACCGTGTCGGACGCCGATCTGGGTCGCGCCGAGCGTGTGATGTACAGCCGCGACGCGGCCGCGCTGCTCAACCCGGGTCAATAAGCCCAAGCTGCGCCGCGATCACGGCTGCCGCACGCCGCGAATTCACGCCGAATTTCGCCCTGATGTTTTTCATATGGAAGTTCACCACCGCTTCCGAGCAACTCAGGATGTGAGATATCTCCCACGTGGATTTGCCGCGTGCGGTCCATTTCAGACATTCTCGCTCGCGCGGCGTGAGCTTCGGCATCAAGGTCTGCGCATGTGAATTCAGATGCTGTTTGCTGGTGTCGATCACCAGGTCGCGCAACAGCACGAGGTTCGGCAACGCGGCGTTCACATGGCGCCTGAACCCGTCTGACGGCTTGTCGTCATTGACGAAGCACATCATGCCGGCTTCCAGATTCGGCCCATGAATTGGCAGCGTCACGCCCGCGCCGAGGCCGTACGAGCGAGCTTCCTCATACAGGGATTGCTGCGCCGGGCTGGCGAAAATCTCGGGCGTCCAGACCAGCGGCGATGAGCGTGACAGGCAGTGTGCGACCGTCGGATCGATATGCACCATGCCTTGCTCGTCGTACGTCTGGCGCCATGCCGGTGCGTAAGTGCTGCGCAGGTAAGCGTCCTCGAGACGCATGGTTGGCCGCGGCAGCATCGCGACCAGAATCTTGTCGAAGCCCCACGTTTCGGCAAAGCCCGTAATCACGCCGAACCATTCCGCCTCGTCGGCGGCGTCCAGTAGCGGTGCCATCTGCTCGATAAAGTGTAGCGACAATTTTTTGGCTCTCTCAGGCTCGCAAACATCCCGTTCGCGGTTATTGGCAGACAAACTTCGGTCCGCTCTTTTGGTCCGCATAATCTATCACTAAAAACTCGAACGCAATGCGCCGGTGCTCCGCGGGGTAAACGATAGCCGCCACGTGATAGCAACGCCGGCGTCGCCTATTATTATGCTGATTGAAATAAATCTTTAACCCGGCCGGGCTTCTCGGGTGCGCGGCGCGGCTAATCGGCATCCGGCGACAGATTTTAATATGTTTCGTTGACAGCATTATTTCGTCGCGCTTTAAAATAAATCGTATTTACTCGATTATCCGGGAAAGCGGGTTATTGCTCGCCGTGTCCTTGTTGCCAAAAAAAGCCTGCGCCGATTCCGCTGGCTGCGGGCCCGCTTCATTGTTATACAAAAGGAAATTTCGTGATCGGCTCCCGCGCAATTCGCCGCCGACGGCATGCCGGGCGATCGTCACGCGCAGGTTGTTTGACAACATTGTGATGCCGATGCTACCGTGAAACCTCCGCCTGGCGCGTTTCCGCGTCAACCATCATGAACGAATCACCGCTGAGCGACGGCGAGTTCGCCGCGTCGGTCATGGCCGTGCCGCCGCTCGCGCGCCGGACCGACTACACGCTCGACCCTGCCCAGAATCTCGCGCTGATCCGCCATATCGAAGCGGGCGGCGTACGCACGCTACTGTATGGCGGCAATGCGAACCTTTATCACGTCGCGGTCAGCGAATACCGCGAACTGCTGGACCTGCTCGCCGAGGCCGCGGGTCCCGGGACACGGGTGATTCCGGCGCTGGGTCCCGACTACGGCAAGATGCTCGATCAGGCGCGCATCCTCGCGCAGACGCGTTACCGCACGGCGATGGTGCTGCCGCTCGGCGGCTTCACGACGCCCGAGGGCGTCGAGACGGGCCTCACGCGGATCGCCGACACGGCCGGCATGCCGCTCACGCTGTATATCAAGAGCGAAAACTACGTCGCTGTCGATACGCTCGCGCGGCTCGTCGAGCGTGGGACGCTGAGCGCGGTCAAGTATGCGATCCCGCGCGACAACCCCGCTGACGATCCGTATCTGCGCCGGCTGCTGCAACGCGTGCCGGCCGCGAAGATCGTATCGGGCATGGGCGAGCGGCCGGCGCTCGTGCATCTGCGCGAGTTCGGGCTCGCAGCGTGGACGACCGGAAGCGGCTGTATCGCGCCGAGCATGGTGATGGCGCTGCTGCGCGCGGTGCAAAGCGGCCGGAGCGCCGATAGCGCCGATAGCGCCGGTAGCGCCGTTAGCGCCGACCACGACACCGCCCAACGTCTGCACGATGCGTTCATGCCGCTCGAAACGCTGCGCAACGACATCTCGCTGATCCGCGTGCTGCACGATGCAATCACGTTCACGGGCCTCGCCGACATGGGGCCGCTGCAGCCGCTGCTCAGTTCGACACCGCGCGAGCATCATGCGAAGATCGCGCAGACCGCGCGCACGCTGCTCGCTCTCGAGCGCGAGTTCGCGGCCACCCAATCGAACCGCTCCGACACGCAGACAACCCCATGACCGATCACAGCCGACGCTATCCCGATCCCTCCATCCGTGTGTTCGATCCGCGCTTCAAGTCGTTGATCATCGCGTCGGCGTCGGTCGAATGCTTGCATCAGGGCACGCGCTGGTCGGAGGGGCCGGTGTGGTTCGGCGATGGCCGCTATCTCCTGTGGAGCGACATTCCGAACGACCGCATCCTGCGCTGGGACGAAACGACGGGCGCGGTCAGCACGTTCCGTCAATCGTCGAACAATGCGAACGGCCATACGCGCGATCGCGAAGGGCGTCTCGTCAGTTGCGAGCACCTGACGCGGCGTGTGACGCGCACCGAGTACGACGGCTCGATCACCGTGCTCGCCGATCGCTATCAGGGCAAGCGCTTCAATTCGCCGAACGACGTAGTCGTCAAATCGGACGGCTCGATCTGGTTTACCGACCCGACCTTCGGCATCGAAGGTTTCTACGAGGGCGAGCAGCAGCAGTCCGAGCTGAAGGCGTGCGTGTATCGGATCGACGGCCAGTCGGGCGAGGTGTCGATGGTCATCGACGACGTGCTCGCCCCGAACGGTCTCGCGTTCTCGCCGGACGAATCGCTGCTGTACGTGGTCCAATCGCGCGGCGAGCCGCGCAAGATCCGCGTATTCGATGTCGAGGCCAATGGCAAAGGCACGACGCTGTCGAACAACCGCGTGCTGATCGACGCGGGTCCGGGCACTCCGGACGGTTTTCGTGTCGACACGCATGGCAACTTGTGGTGCGGGTGGGGCATGGGCACCGACGAGCTCGACGGCGTGCGCGTGTTCAGCCCGCAAGGCGAGCCGCTCGGCCACATCGCATTGCCAGAGCGTTGCGCGAACGTTTGCTTCGGCGGACGGCATCGCAACCGTCTGTTCATGGCGGCGAGCCACGGGTTGTATTCGCTGTTCGTCAATACGCAGGGCGTGCGCGGAGGTTGAGCAGTTGTCCGCTAACCGGACCACATGTATTGCTATCGCGGCGAGGGCTCGGGTTTGCCCTTAACCCGCGGTGCCGGGCATTGAACGACAAGGATTTCAGGTTAAACGAGCCATTTTCTCGCCCGACTCACACTCTCGACTATTTGCTTGACATCGGCTGTTGCGCTTCGCTATGTTCCCTTGGTAGAAAGACACCGCCCGCAACGCATCGACCAGCGGGCTTCCATACCAAGAAGCGAGGAGACGCAATGACTGTTTCGCACAGGTTGTCGTTCAAGCTGGTATCCGTCTGTATCGCCGCGAGCGCGGCGTTCACCCTTGCCGCGCACGCGGCCGATCCGGTCACGATCAATATCGTCGACGTGGCCGGCGATCTTCAACTCACGCAGAAGGGCTTCGAGGCGTTCAAGGCGAAGAATCCGAATCTCGTCGCGAACATCACGTTCACGAACGCGCCCGCGCCGCAATTGCCCGGCAAGATCAAGGCGATGCAGGCCGCGGGCCGCTCCGACATCGACCTCGTTTTGACCGGCACCGACGCGCTCGCGGCCGGCATCGAACAGAACCTGTGGATCAAGCTGCTGCCCGACAACGCGGCGCAGTTCCCCGGCGTGCTCGACAAGTACGCGCCGGGCCCGCGCAAGATGCAGGATCTCGCGCAAGGCTACGGGCTCGAGGTCGCGTATATGCCGGCTGGTCCGCTGCTCGAATACAACCCGGCCAAGGTCAGCGATCCGCCGAAGACACCCGAGCAACTGCTGCAATGGTGCAAGGCCCACCCCGACAAGCTGATCTACGCGCGGCCGGCCAATTCCGGTCCTGGCCGCACGTTCCTGATGGGCTTGCCCTACGTGCTCGGCGACAAGGACCCGCAGGACCCGGTGCACGGCTGGGACAAGACGTGGGCGTTCCTGAAGCAGTTGAACGACTGCATACCGTACTATCCGGGCGGCACCTCGGCGGTGATGAAGGAACTGGGCGAAGGCACGCGCGACATGACCGTGACCGTGACCGGCTGGGACATCAATCCGCGCGCGCTCGGCATCGTGCCGGCCGAATTCCGCGTACAGCCGTTCGACAACATGACGTGGGTCAACGACGCGCACTACATGGTGGTCCCGAAGGGCGTGCCGAAGGAAAAGCTCGACGTGCTGTACAAAATGATGAACTTCATGCTGGAGCCCGCGCAGCAGGCGCTGACCTACGACGACGGCTACTTCTATCCCGGCCCCGCGATCAAGGGCGTCTCCGTCGAGCAGGCGCCCGCGCATAGCCAGGAGGTACTGCAAAAGTATGGCCGGCCCGAATACGCGAAGTTGTTGGCCGATCGTCCGCATGCTTTGCCGCTGAATGCAGCAGCGATGGTCGCCGCCTTCAGGAAGTGGGATAGCGACATCGGCGCGCAGAAGACCCGTTAGGCCTTCTCCATTGCGACGGAAAACGAGGCGAAACGCAGCGCGGCGTGAGGTACCGCCGCGCTGCATGTTTTCAGCGATCACGCGCCTCGGCTTAACTGCCTGATGCGCCGCGCCCACCGCACGCGCGGCACTCGCGACATCCGTCGCCTCACGCGGATCAGGAAACCGCCATGAAGCATCACTTTGAGCAGTTGCGGCTCGATTCGGTGAGCCGCAGTTTCACCAACGCGCAAGGCCACGCGATCGCCGCGCTGCAGGGTCTCGATCTGACGATCCGGCGCGGCGAGTTCATCGCGCTGCTGGGGCCGTCGGGTTGTGGCAAATCGACGGCGCTGAACTGCATCGCCGGATTGCAGCCGCTCACCGGCGGCGGCATCTGGCTCGACGAGCGGCGCATCGACGTGCTGCCGCCGGAAAAGCGCGGCTTCGGCATGGTGTTCCAGAACTACGCGCTGTTCCCGCATATGAGCGTGCTGGAGAACGTCGGCTTCGGGCTGAAAATGCGCGGCGTCGGCAGAAGCGAGATCGCGCGCCGCGCACGCGAGGCCTTGAAACTGGTGCAACTGACGGGGCATGAGCACAAGCTGCCCGGCCAATTGTCCGGTGGCCAGCAGCAGCGTGTCGCGATCGCGCGTGCGATCGTGATCGAGCCGCCGCTGATCCTGATGGACGAGCCGCTGTCGAATCTCGATACGAAGCTGCGCATCGAAATGCGCGCGGAAATTCGCCGCATCCATACGCAGCTCGAACGCGCGACGCTGTACGTGACGCATGATCAGGACGAAGCGCTGTCGATGGCCGATCGCATCGTCGTGATGAGGGAGGGTGTCGTGCAGCAGGTCGCGAGGCCGAAGGAGGTCTATACGCGGCCGCGCAATCTGCATGTCGCGCGCTTCATGGGTTATCGCAATGTCGCCGAGTTCACGCTGGAGGGCATGCAAGGCGATGGCGTCGTGGTCAGTGCCAACGGCGTGCGGCTCATCGGTACGCCGATGGCCGGCTTCGACGGCAAACGCGTGAGTGTCGCGCTGCGCCCCGAAGACATGGAGCGCGCCGAGCCCGGCGCCGCCAACGCGTTCGAGGCGCTGATCGACGCGGTCGAGTATGGCGGCCACGATTCGCTGCTGCGCGTGAAGTCCGCGTTCGGCGACGTATGGGCGCGCGTGACCGGTGAATGCGCGGAGGGCGAGCGCATCACGCTGCGCGTGCGGCCGTCGTGCGTGCTCGTCTACGACGCCGAGGCCGCATGAACACGCCGACGCTTGTCCCCCCGCTTACGTCCCGCGCGCCGCGCGATGCCAAGGCCTGGCTCGTCGCGCCCGCGCTGCTCTTTATCGTCGCGCTGTTCATCTATCCGTTTGCGTATGGTCTCGCGCTGTCGTTCCGGCCGATGAACGGCGGCGGCGTGTGGGCCAACTATCTGACGTTCTTTACCGACACGTCGATGTGGCCGACGATTCTCGTTACGCTGAAGCTGTCGGTGCCGGCCACGCTGATTAACGTCGGCGTGTCGGTGCCAGTCGCGTTCGCGCTGCGCCGCTACTCGCGGTATCAGAAGATCGTCACGACGCTGTTGGTGATCCCGGTGACGCTCGGCACCGTGCTGATCGCCGACGGCATGCTCACGTACTTCGGTCCGCACGGCTGGCTGCCGCAGGCGTTGCAGGCGCTGCATCTGTACACCCAAGAGGTGCGGCTCACGCACAACTTCACGGGCGTGCTGCTGTCGCTGATCGTGTCGGGCTTTCCGTTCGCGTTTCTGCTGACGCTGTCGTACGTGACCGGCATCGACCCGACGCTCGCAAGCGCGGCCGCGACGCTCGGCGCGAGTCCGTGGCAGCAGTTTCGCCGCATCTATCTGCCGCTGCTCGTGCCGGGGCTCACGATGGCCGCGTGTCTGTCGTTCGTGCAGGCGTTCTCGGTGTTTCCGTCGGCGGTGCTGCTCGGCGCGCCCGCGGGTCCGACGCGCGTGATGTCGATTGCCGCGGCCGAAGCCGCGTTCGAGAGCTACGACTATTCGCTCGCATCGGCGATCGCGATGGTGATGGGCTTCGTGCAACTGCTGGTGGTCGCCGCGCTGCTCGGCGCGCGCCGCTGGTTCTATCGTGGTCCCGTAACGGGAGGCAAAGGCTGATGACGACCGATCGTCGCGCGACGCAGCCCGACTGGTCCGCGTCCACCTCCGCTTCCGCGGCGCCTCAGCCGGGCGACGGCGCCCGCGAGCCAGCGCAACGTGCGCGTCAGCGCGCGAATCTGCCGGGCCGCATCTGGCAGGTGCTGGTGTGGGCCGTGATGGCGTTCTTCCTCATCAACGTCGTGCTGCTGATTGCGACCGTCGCGGTGAATTCGATCGCGACGCGCTGGTTCGGCACCGCGTTGCCGCAAGGCTTCACGCTGCACTGGTATGCGCAGGCCTGGAGCGACTTCCAGCTCGCGAGCGTGCTGTGGGTGACCGTGCAGGTGGTCGGCGCGGTCGTGCTGCTGTCGGTGCTGCTCGGCGTGCCGGCTGCGTATGCGCTCGCGCGCGTGCAATTCCGCGGCAAGCGCCTTGCGATGCTGATCTTTCTGCTGCCGTTGATGGTGCCGCCCGTCACCTACGGCATTCCGATGGCGACCGCGATGTACAAGGTCGGACTCGCCGGCACGCTATGGGGCGTGATTCTTGCGAATCTCGTACCGGCGCTGCCGTTCGTGATTCTCGTGATGACGCCGTTCATCGAGCAGATCGATCCGAATCTCGAAGCGGCCGCGCGTATTTTCGGCGCGAACACGTTCCGCTATTTCCGTTACGTGCTGCTGCCGCTGCTCGTGCCGGGCATGCTGGCGGCGGGGCTGCTCGTGCTGGTGCGCACGATCGGCATGTTCGAGCTGACGTTTTTTACGGCCGGTCCGGCCACGCAAACGCTGGTGGTCGCGTTGTACTACGCTGTGTTTTCGACCGGCGTGCGCGCGCCGCAATCGATCGATGCGATGGCGATGATCTATATGGCGATCACCTTGGTCTGGGTGCTGATCGCACTACAATTCGTGAGCCCGACGCAGATCGTGTCCCGCGTGAAAGAACAGAGGCGCTGACGCATGGTCGGCGCCAATCGTGGAGTAGACGTTGACGAAGAGAAAGACCCCCGAGGAATTGCGTAGTCATCGCTGGTACGGCGCGAACGATCTGCGTTCGTTCGGCCACCGCTCGCGCACCGCGCAGATGGGCTACAACCGCGACGAATACGCGGGCAAGCCGGTCATCGCGATTCTGAACACGTGGAGCGAGATCAATCCGTGCCACACGCATTTCAAGCAGCGCGTCGAGGAAGTGAAGCGCGGCATCTGGCAGGCCGGCGGCTTTCCGATCGAGCTGCCTGTGCAGACGCTGTCCGAGCCGTTTCAGAAGCCCACCACGATGCTGTACCGCAATTTCCTCGCGATGGAAGCCGAGGAGATGCTGCGCTCGTATCCCGCCGACGGCGTCGTGTTGATGGGCGGCTGCGACAAGACCACGCCCGCTTTGTTGATGGGCACGATCTCGATGGATCTGCCCGCCATCTTTCTGCCTGCCGGCCCGATGCTGCGCGGCAACTGGAACGGCGTGACGCTCGGCTCGGGTTCCGACTCGTGGCGCTACTGGGCCGAACTGCGCGCGGGCACGCTGACGCCGGACGACTGGCAGGGCGTCGAGGGTGGCATCGCGCGCTCGCCCGGTCACTGCATGACGATGGGCACCGCATCGACGATGACGAGCGCGGCCGAAGCGCTGGGCTTCACGCTGCCCGGCTTCGCGTCGATTCCCGCGCCCGATTCGCGGCATGCGCAGATGGCCGCGAAAACCGGCATGCGTATCGTCGAGATGGTGTGGGAGGATCTGAAGCCGTCGGACCTGATCACGGCGGCATCGGTCGATAACGCGGTGACGACTTGTGTCGCGCTGTCCGGGTCGACCAATTCGGTCGTGCATATGATCGCGCTTGCACGGCGCGCGGGCATCGAGTTGACGCTCGACCGCTTCGACGAGATCGCGCGCCGCACGCCCGTGCTCGCGAACATCAGACCGACCGGCGCCTATCTGATGGAGGACTTTTTCTACGCTGGCGGTTTGCGCGGGCTGCTCGCGGAACTGGGCGAACTGATCGACGGCTCGCAGAAAACCGTGAACGGCCGCACGCTCGGCGAGAACCTTGCCGGCGCGCGCATTTTCAACGACGACGTGATCCGCCGCCGCACGAATCCGCTACTGCGCGACAGCAGCCTCGCGGTGCTGCGCGGCAATCTCGCGCCCGACGGCGCCGTGATCAAGCCGGGCGCGGCCGAGCCGCATCTGCTCGTGCATACGGGCCGTGCGGTCGTGTTCAGCGACTACGACGACATGGCCGCGCGCATCGACGACGACGCGCTCGACATCGACGAAAGCTGCGTGCTCGTGCTGCAGCACGCGGGGCCGGTCGGCGCGGGCATGCCCGAATGGGGTCAACTGCCGATTCCGCGCAAGCTGCTGCAAAAGGGCGTGCGCGACATGGTGCGCATCTCTGACGCGCGGATGAGCGGCACGAGCTATGGCGCGTGCGTGCTGCACGCGGCGCCCGAGGCATTCGTCGGCGGGCCGCTGGCGTTGGTGCGAAGCGGCGATCTGATCGAGCTCGATGTGCCGCGCCGCAGGCTGAATCTGCTGGTATCGGACGAAGAACTCGCGCGCCGCAAGGCCGCGTGGGTCAAACCCGCTGCGCGCTTCGAGCGCGGCTATGGCGCCCTGCATCAGGCGCACGTGTTGCAGGCGGATCAAGGCTGCGATTTCGACTTCCTGCAGCGCGGCGGCGTGAGTCCCGATAGCTCGGGCGAGCCGGAGATTCACTGAGGTTCAATACCCCACGCGATACACGCGGCCCGTCTGCGCCCCTTCCACACTGCGCAGATAAGCAAGCGCCGCGCGTTGCGCGCTGACGGGCTCGAAGCCGCGAAAGAACGGCGCGTAAGCTTCCATCGACTCGGTCAGCACGGTCGGACTCACCACGTTGATGCGCAGCCCGCGCGGCAGTTCGATCGCGGCGCCGCGCACGAAGCCCTCGAGCGCGAGATTGACGGTCGTCGCGCTCGCTCCCTGCGGGATCGGCTCGTCGCCCAGAATGCCGCTCGTCAGCGTGAACGATCCGCCGTCGTTCACATACGGCAGCGCCGCGAATACGACGTTGATCTGGCCCATCAGCTTGTCGCGCAGCCCGACCCGGAACTGCTCGATGCTCATCTGCTCCAGCGGACCGAAATGCACCTTGCCGGTCGCGGTGACGACGCCGTCCACCTTGCCGATGTCGCGAAACAGCCGCTCGACGCTCGCCGGGTCCGTGCTATCGACGTGATATTGCCCGCGCGTCGCGCCCACCTCGATCACTTCGTGACGCGCCTTCAGCTCCGCGCGGATCGCCTGGCCCAGCGTGCCCGTGGCACCGATGACGACGATTCTTTTCATCCGCAACTCCGTTAAACGAACCCACGTTAAACCAAGCAAAGCACGCACCAGAATAAAACAGTGCGTGCTGCGTGATTGCCTGATAAATCGGAATAAACCCGGTAATTCAAACGCGCGCGTATAAAGGGATGATACGCGCGCGCCTATTTCACCCGATGTAATTCGATTACGCGCGCAGGCCGCAAATGATTGAGCGCATAGTGAATGCGGCCACGATCGTGGCGCTGTCCGACCGGACGCGGGTCGTCGTACTGATGGTCGGCCGAGTAGACGTCGAGCGGCTCGGCCATGCCCTTGTCGATCACCGAGTAGCCCGGCTCGAGCGCGAGCAGCAGGTGGTTGCCGCCGACCCTGCTGTCGAAGCCGGCCATGCCGTCGAGCGACTCGGGCACGCTGTTGTCGAGCGTCGCATTGCTGGTCGTGACCGCGTCGGGCGAGATCGCGCCGTGGCCCGCCAGACGGGCCGCTTCGCGGTTCTTGCCGTCGGTGTCGACCGTACTGTCGTGCGTGCGGTCGTTGTGCAGGTCCGTGCTTCGTGGGTCCTTCGGGTCCGGTTTCGTACCGGCGTTTTCGGGTTTGCTGATCGCGCTATTCATCGTGCATTCTCCTGAAGCGGACATTCGAAGAAAAGAGCAAAAGCCGTTCCGACTGACACGGCGCCGCGGTGCGCGAGAGTCGCGATGCGTTGTCCGCCATCCTTCGATGCGAGTGGCGTTGCCTCGCGATTGAATGGCGATGACGTCCGCGATTCATTTGGTTTTTTTCAATGGACGCGTATTTTCTACAGAGTATGATCTTACTCCTGCGACCGACGCGCGGATAAATTGGCGGCATGCTCCGGCTGTTCCAGCATGGTCGGAAAAACTAACAAACAAATGGCCGCGCGACTGAGAAAATGTTACGGGGCTTCAGGGGCGGGTGACTCATGCACTTCGATGCTGCATTCACACATCGCGGCTATCTTTTGAATTGCGAACCGGCGCGCTCGGGCGACGGCTCCTGGCAACCGTATGTGGTGATCTCGCGCTCGAGCGACGGCGAACTGGTCGCTAACCGTTTCTTCCCCACGGAACTGCGCTTCTCCGACGAAGCCGCTGCCATCGCGCACGCGCGCGATTGGGCAGTGCGCTGGATCGACGCGAGCAGTCTGACTATCTGAAGTCAGGGAACGATGCGAGCGTGCCAGCGCACGTCGACGCAATGAATCCGAGCCGACCCGCGCGCTGCCGGGCGGGCACCGTTAAAACGCGGTAATCTCTGCTCGATAACCACTTCGAACCGTGCACGCCGCACGGCGCCGTCCCTTATGCCCAACGAGCCTTCCCATAACTGGGGCCTTGAACAGATCGTCGCCGACCTGCGCGCCTCGCGCGAGCAATTGCATCGCACGCGGCATCCGCTCGGCATTCGCGAATTGCCATCGCGCGAAGCGGTGGTCAATATCGTGGCCGGTCTGCGCGCCGCGATGTTTCCGACGCATTACGGCGCGCCCGATCTAACCGACGAAACGGTCGACTACTACGTCGGCCACACGCTCGAAAGCACGTTGCGGCTGCTCGCCGAACAGATTCGCCGCGCGCTGCGCTTCCTGCCCGAGTTCGGCGAGACGCCGGACGCCGAATTGCGGGAGCGCGCGTTCGCGGTGGCGCGCGAGTTCGCGACGCAGCTGGCGGGCATACGCGCGCTGCTCGTCAGCGACATCCAGGCTGCGTACACCGGCGACCCCGCCGCGCAGCACATCACCGAAATCCTGCTGTGCTATCCGGGCGTGTGGGCGATGACGCATCATCGGCTCGCGCATGCGCTGCATCGGCTCGGCGTGCCGCTGCTCGCGCGCTTCATCAACGAGATCGCGCACTCGGCGACCGGCATCGACATTCACCCGGGCGCGACGATCGGGCCGAGCTTCTTCATCGATCACGGCACCGGCGTGGTGATCGGCGAGACAGCGATCATCGGCGAGCGCGTGCGCGTGTACCAGGCGGTCACGCTCGGCGCGAAGAGCTTCGCGGCCGATGAGGACGGCACGCTGATCAAGGGCAACGCCCGGCATCCGATCGTCGAGGACGATGTCGTGATCTACGCGGGCGCGACGATTCTCGGACGCGTGACGATCGGGCGCGGGTCGGTGATCGGCGGCAACGTGTGGCTCACGCATAGCGTGCCGCCGGGCAGCAGCGTATCGCAAGGCAAGGTCCGCGAAGGAGAGCGCACCGACAACGGACGGCAATGATGCACGGCTAGCCGCCGCGCCCGCACGCCGGGCCGATAGCATCGCGCTGCGCCTAGCCGATCGGCCAATGGCGCAACCACGGCAACGCATGCATGCCATGCAGCCACACATGCTCGCCGATAAACCAGGCGGCCGCCCAGGATGCCGCGACGACGATCAGATCGCAGTGCCCGCTATTCCATAGATTCAACGAATGTCGCCCGGCGATCCACGGCACGCCGAGCGGATTCGGCCAGTCGGCGAGCAGATGCATCAGGCCGCCGCACGCGAAGCCGAACGCGGGCGCCGCGAAGATCGAATGTCCGAGCGTGTGATACGACACCGCGAGCAGCGCGAGCCAGCCGATGCCCCAATGCGTCAACGTGCGATGCGTGATCCACAGCCGCCGCGCGCGCGACCACCATGCGACTTCGAGCCAGTCCGGCGCGGTGCTGCCGGCCACGCCGGCGATGAAGCTCAGCAGCACGCCAGCATGAAACGGACCGCCGCCGCTGCGCGCGACGATCGCCGCCGCGATGATGCCGGCTGCGAAACCGGTCGCATGATGCGCTTTGCTGGATGCCATCGAAACTCGCGGCACACGTGCCGCGCGAAAAACAAAGGGCGGCTATGTTCGCAGATGGGCGCGTAAAAAAATAGCCGATGCGCGAGATAAAAATTCGCGCACCGGCCTTCCGTGCATGACGCGCACGGCGTTCAAGCGCGCCGCGCCGCTCAGGTCGCGCAGCGCGCGATATCGAAGCGCATCTCCTCTTCGGGCGGATCGTCGGGCGCATTGGCCGGATGCACGACCTTGATGACCGTGGTGCCGTTGAGCGGGGTCAGCGTGACGAAGTACGAGTTGTGCGAATCGGCACCGACCGCAAGTTCGGTCGCCGCGCCGGCGTGCGAGGTGCGCACGCGCGGCAGACGTTCTTCGAGGCAGGCGGCGATGGACGCAGGCGTGCGTGACGACGACACGTACACGAGCGGTGCGGACGCGTCGCGCGCGGGGCCGCCCGATGAACCGCAAGCGGCGAGGGTGGCGGTGAGGGCGACAACTGGGGCAAGCAGGAGAAGTCTTTTCATGATCCGATCGTCGGCATTCCCGGTCATGCATGGGAAGGTGAGGCGCGGGCGAAGCGCGATGCGCTGACGTACAGCGCGATGCTTCGCGACGAAGCTGCCGTGCGGGCGGCGAGGTTTCGCGGCGTCGCACGGCGGCCGGGGCAGTATACCGAGCATGTGTCGACGTCGTCACTAGCGCGGCCATGCGTTTATTGGTCTGACGGCAAACCGTAAGGCCCATGAAAATACCCGAACGTGATCGTGTCGCGTGGGTTCGACCGCGCCACGCGGGGATGGCCGCGCGGCGCAATGCCTGCATGAAAAGCGTGGTGAGAAGCGCCGTCAGAAGCGATGCCGCAGACCGACTGCCGCGGCGACCTGGTTGCCGGTCGACGACGGCGCAAGCGTATTGATCGCCGCGACGTTCGCGCCGAATCGGCATTCGAGCGAAAGTTGCTGCTTGCGCGCCGGTGACTGTCGATTCGCAGCGAAGTGTAATTGCCGCTATGCGGATATTTAATTGCGCGCCTTACAACGGTCTATTTTCGAATCCGGGATTATGTGAATTAATCGCGTAAGTGCAGGTCTGCAAAAGGAAATTATTTTTAACGATGAATGGCGGGACGCGCTGTCAAGTCACGGGCTGTTGTCGGGCGGTAACGGCTCAAGGCCTCGCGGCGAGCACGAGGGGAAAGCGGACGAGGCCGTTTGCGCTGATTCCCACGGTTTTGCGCAATGCAGTCTTTCGAAGAAAGCCTTAAATCGAGGGTGGATGCCACTTATAATTTTGATAGACCCCTTCGACCAAAGGGTGTCTTTTTCATTTTTACACGCGGCTTTCGGGCCGCGTTTTTTTATCTGAAATTTAAAGCGGATTTATACATCGTCGCGTAGGTAAATATAACTTTTTGCGCGTTGAGCGGCGGCGCCGTTCCGAACGCGCCTTGTCCGTTCGTCAGAGCGAGCAGGGCCAAGCGGCTGGGCAGGTAGAATCGCGGGTTCGAAATCTGTTTGTGCGCCCCGCGAAGTGAGTGAACCTGTGATGACCGACACGCCCTTTCCCTCGACCGACACGAATGCCGAGTTCCTCGGACCGGACGACAGCGTGCATGAAGAACGTCTGTGGCGCGACAACGGCTGGACCGCGCGCATCATCAAGAACGAAGACGACGAAGGCTGGGCCGTCGAAATGATCAAGGACGGCGAGGCGGAGCCTGCGCTCGTCGGACCGTGGACGATGGGCCGCAACAAGAAGGATCCGAAGCCGCTCGACGTATCGGCGTTCAACACGCTCGTGAAAACCGCGGCGGAAGTGCTGCGTCGTCACGAGCAGCAACTGCGCGCGCAACTCCACAAGACGGTGCGCGTGCCGAGCGCGGACGGCAACGACGAACTCGACATCACGCTCGACATCGTTCCCGACGAAGACGAGCCGTACGCACTGTTGAGCGCGCTCGATATTTTCGGCGAGCAGATCGCGCAAGTGCAGGTTGCGCCGACGTTCAAGCTCAGCAAGGCGAGCGCCGCGGCGTGGGTGGCAAACGAGTTTCGTCGGCCGGGGTAAGTGGCGGTTGTAGGCGCGGTTGCGTCGTGATCGGATCCACTGGTCGCTGACACTGCCGGCGATCATGGCGCAGCTGGCAGAGCGGCGCTGCTATGTCACTGGCCACTCGAACTGGCTCGTGGTCGAAAATATCGACGATCGTGGCGAAACGGTCGAATACGACGTCTCGCCAAACCCTATCTGCGCTTGCAGAAAATCGCGGTGATGAGCGGCGCGACGTGATGCACGATCGCCGTGCTGCCGGCGTTTTCAAGCGCGCTTTTAACATTGTCGTCGCTGCCGAACACGACCGCGCCATACGCGGACTGGGCGACCGGTTCGCCGTCGCCGACCCGGAACATCGGGTCGTCCTTTTCGAAGCCTACCACCGCGAATACGCGGAAACCGAACGCGGTCAGATGCACATCGGGCATCGGCGAAAACGCGTTGATCGAGTTGCTTTCGACGTGACTTGGCTTCGGTTTGATCAGCTGCTGCTGCATCAGATCGGCAATGAACTGGTGGCCGCTCTCATTGCATGTCAGCGGCGCGTCGAGCTCCACGGCGAACGAGGAAAGGGGCAGCGCGGCGGCGGCGGCAAACAGCAGAGGGACAAGGAGACGGTTCATGAGCGTAGGCGGGCGTCAACAGTCGATGTCGTGGATTAGCAACCACTGCGCCATCCCCCGGAGGGCACGAGCGGTGCTGCACATCGAACAGATTCCGCGTGACTGGCACAACTGGATTCGCACTGTACAGCGATTCGGTGAATTCCGCTTTGTGACGGACACACGAACGGCATTTGCAAATTGCAGAGAAACGTATGACATAACAGCAAGCTTTCAGAATCCCGTATATATTTCCGCCTTATGACTTCGCAACCCCGACCTCCAATCAACGTTCCGCCGCCGCGTACGTGGGACGCCCGGCTCGCCCGCCGGCTCGTGACACCGCTAGTCGACACCTGGGTCACCCCGAACCATTTGACCACGCTGCGCCTGCTGATCGGCGTCGCAGGCGCGCTGTGCCTTGCGCACGGGGGATTCGCGTGGGCCAATGCGGGCGCACTGCTGATCGTCCTGTCGAATTTCGTCGATCACACGGACGGCGAACTCGCGCGAGTGGGCGGCAAGTCGAGCCGCATCGGTCATTTTTACGACCTCGCCTGTGATGCGCTCGTGACCGTGATGCTGTTCGTCGGCATGGGTATCGGTGTCGGCGGCGCGCAGATCGACGTTTTGAAGCTCGCGCCCGGCGTGCTCGGCGCGGTGGCTGGTGTCGCGGTCGCCCTGATCTTCTTTTTGCGCATGCGGATCGAGGAAATGGTCGGCAAGGCCGGCACGAAGCAGGCATCGATGGGGGGCTTCGAAACCGAGGACGTGCTGTACCTGCTGCCCATCGTCACGCTGACGAATGTCGTCGCGCCGTTCGTGGTGGTCGCGTCGATCGGCGCGCCGCTGTTCGCCGTATGGGTGGTGATCGACTACTGGCGCGTCGCGCGCCGTAGCGCTCGCCCGACGGCCAAGGCCGCCAGCGCGTCTGAATCCCGTCAACAGCGGGCCAGCAAATGAATCTGCACGCCGAAGACGACGTGATCGCGCGCGTGTCGTCAGGCACGCCCGTGGCGGCGCTCACGCCCGCGCCCGATGCCGACCGCGCGGTCGCGAGCCGTACCCGCACGTTCGACAACGCGCGTCTGCGTAAAGACTTCGCCGCGCAGGACGCGTTTCTGTATCTGGACGAGTTCCTCGCGCGGGAAGTGACCGCGCAGCTGGTACACAGCGCGCGCGCGCTGCTCGACGAAGTGAACCGCAACTATCTGCCGGGTCACAAGCAGGGCGGCAGTGTCAGCCGCCATACGATCGACCGTCTGGCGCCGTTCATCGCCGAGCTGTATCGCTCGAAGGAGTTGATCGGCTGGCTCGAGCAGCTTAGCGGCGACCAGTTGCAGGTGTCGCCCGCCGACGATCCGCACGCCTACGCGCTCTACTACTACACGCGCCCCGGCGACCATATCGGCTGGCACTACGATACTTCGTATTACGACGGACGCCGCTACACGCTGCTGCTCGGCGTAATCGACGAATCGTCGTGCCGGCTCGACTACGAACTGCATACGCGCAATCCGGAGGTGCCGGACCAGCCGGGCTCGGTGCAGATTCCGCCGGGCGGCCTCGTGTTTTTCGATGGCGACAAGCTGCGTCATCGCATCACGCCGGCCGGGCCGAACGAGATGCGTGTGTCGCTGACGTTCGAATACGTCACCGATCCCAACATGCGGCCATGGCGCCGCTTCGTTTCCAACATGAAGGACGCGATCGCGTACTTCGGTTTCCGCCAGGTGTTCCGTCAGATGGCGTCGCGCGGCAAGGACGCCGCGTGAGTCGGGCGGCCCTGCTTCTGCTGTCGATTGGCTCGGCGCTGTTCGTCGGCCTGCTCGCCTGGCAGGGCTTCGGCTCGGTGGCGTCGACCTTGCTCGCAGCCGGCTGGGGGCTCGCGGTCGTCGCCGCGTTCCACGTGGTGCCGCTCGTGCTCGATGCGGCTGCGATCGCCGTGCTGTTCAGGCGCGACCACCCCTCGCGTGACGGTGCGCATGAAGGTCCGGCAAGCGGTGCAACCAGCCGCCCGACTAGCGCTGCACGAGCCGAACCCTCGCTGCGCGATGCGCTGTCCGCGCGCTGGATCGGCGAGTCGGTGAATAGCCTGCTGCCCGCTGGGCAGATCGGCGGCCCGGTGGTGATGGTGCGTCAACTGTCGCAGCGCGGCATGCTGCTGCGCGACGCGGCCGCCGCGATCACCGTCAGCACGACCTGGCAGGCGCTCGCGCAAATCGTGTTCGCGCTCGGTGGCCTCGCGATGTTCGGCGCGTACGCCGCGCACGGCACGCTGCACGACCTGCGCACCGCAACGCTGATTGCGACCGGCGTACTCGGCGCGCTGATCGCCGCGTTCTACTTCGCGCAGCGGCGCGGTCTGTTCGGCCGGCTGCTGGGCGTGGTGTCGAAGGTGTTCGGCAAGCGCGACTGGTCGTCGCTGATGACGCGCGCGGAAGCCGTCGATGCCGCCGTGCAGTCGCTGTACCGCGAGCGCGGCCGCGTGGCGGCGAGCTTTGCGCTGAGCCTCGTGGGATGGGTCGTCGGCACGGCCGAGGTATGGCTCGCGCTGCGTTTTCTCGGTCATCCGGTCGGCTGGATCGACGCGCTGCTGCTGGAAAGCATCGGCCAGGCGATTCGCGGCGCGGCCTTCATGATTCCGGGCTCGCTCGGCGTGCAGGAGGGCGGCTATCTGCTGCTCGCGCCGCTGGTGGGTTTGCCGCCCGACGCGGCGCTGGCGTTGTCGCTCGCCAAGCGTGCGCGTGAACTCCTGCTGGGCCTGCCGGGCCTGCTTGTATTGCACTTCAGCGAACGAAGCTGGCAACGGCGGCGCGCTCCACGGCGTGTGCCGGTTGCCGATTGACCTCCGTACTTTTTTCAAAGGACCGCGCATGCGCGCAATCATTCTCGCAGCGGGCCTCGGCCTGCGTCTCCAGCAGCCGCCGCAAGCCCAGTTTCCGAAATGCCTGTTGCAGTTCGACGGCATGAGCCTGCTCGAACGGCATCTGCAGATGCTCGAAACCGCCGGCGTGACCGACGTCGTGCTGGCGCTCGGTTTCCAGCCGGAATCCGTGCAGGCGGAACTCGCGCGCATCGACTGGCCGCACAAGGTCGAGACCGTGCTCAATCCGCGCTTCGATCTGGGCAGCGTGCTGACCGTGCATACCGTTGCCGACGCGTTGACGCGCGGCGGCGACGTGCTGCTGATGGACGCCGACGTGCTGTACGACGAGCGCATCCTGAGCGCGCTGGTGGCGGGCGAGTCGGTCAACCGTCTGCTGATCGACCGCGATTTCGAAGCGGGCGACGAGCCCGTCAAGCTGTGCCTGAAGGACGGCGTGCCGGTCGAGTTGCGCAAGCAGCTCGCGGTCAATCTGGAGTACGACACGATCGGCGAGTCGGTCGGCTTCTTCCGCTTCCGCGAGGAAACCGCGCGACGCTTCACGCAGATCGTCGCGGGCTATATCGACAGCGGCCGCGCGAACATGCCGCACGAAGAGGCGGTGCGTGACCTGCTGCTCGAGCGCAGCCAGGTGTTCGACACGGCCGAGGTGAGCGGCGCGCCGTGGATCGAGATCGACTTTCCGAACGACGTCGCGCGCGCCGCCAACGAGATCCTGCCGCAGTTGCAGCCGCTCGTCAGCGCATCGCGCTGAGGCGTCCGTGCCGCGCGCGAAGATGCACGGCAGCGCGCGATGGCACACGGCAAAATCCCCTCGCGCGACAACATTTGTTGTCGCCGCGATGCCATAATCGACGCTTTCCATTGATGGCTGGCCGCCCGTCGCCATGACAATGCTGCTCGCTTTAGGCGCTTTCATCGTTCCGCTGATCGTCGCGTGCGCGATGTTCATGGAAAACGTGGACGGCACGGTCATCGTGACGTCGCTGCCGGTTCTGGCACGCGACCTCGGTCATGATCCGATCACGCTGAAGCTTGCGGTCACCGCGTATGTGATCGGCCTTGGCGTCTTTATCCCGATCTGCGGCTGGGTCGCCGACCGCTTCGGTTCGCGCACCGTGTTCCGCACCGCGATCGGCATCTTCATGGCGGGCTCGCTGCTGTGCGCGGCCTCCACTTCGCTCGTTACCTTCGTGCTCGCGCGCTTCGTGCAGGGCATCGGCGGCGCGCTGATGGTGCCGGTGGGCCGCATCATCATCTTCCGGTCGCTGCCGAAGTCGGAGTTCATTCGCGCGATGAACTATCTGACGGTGCCGGCGTTGCTCGGTCCGGTGGTCGGGCCGCCGCTCGGCGGCTTTATCACCACCTATCTGCACTGGCGTCTGATCTTCGTGATCAACGTGCCGATCGGCCTGCTCGGCATCTGGCTCACCAACAAGTACATCGCCAATACGCGCGAGCCGCATCCGGGCCGGCTCGACTGGCTCGGCTTCGTGCTGTCGGCTAGCGGGGCTTCGCTGTTCATGCTCGGGCTCTCGCTGGTCGGCGGCGAACTGGTGTCGACGGGACAATCGGTCGGCATGTGCGTGACCGGCATCGTGTTGCTGCTGCTTTATGCGCTGTACGCGAGCCGCGTCGCGCTGCCGGTGCTCGATCTGCGTTTGCTGCGCATTCCAAGTTTTCATGCGAGCGTGATCGGCGGTTCGCTGTTTCGGATCGGTCTTGGCGCCGTGCCGTTCCTGTTGCCGCTCGCGTTGCAGGAAGGGCTCGGCATGACCGCGTTCAGAGCCGGCGCGATCACGTGCGCATCCGCGTTCGGTTCGATTTTCATGAAGACGGTGGCGTCGCGCATTCTCGAACGCTTCGGCTTTCGTACCGTGCTGATGGTCAACGCCGCGTGCGCGGGTCTCGCGATCGCCGTGTACGGGTTGTTCTTTCCCGGCACGCCGCATTGGGTGATCTGGTGCATCGTGCTGGTGGGCGGCTTCTTTCCTTCTCTGCAATTCACGTCGCTCAATACGCTGGCCTATGCGGATATTCCGGGCAGCGACGTCGGCCGCGCGACGAGTGTCGCGAGCGTCATCCAGCAGATGTCGCTCGGCCTCGGCGTGACGATCTCGGGCATCGTGCTGCAGATTTCGCATCGTGTGCAAGGGCATCCGAACATCGTGTTCTCCGATTTCTGGCCGGCGTTTCTCGTCGTCGGTCTGTTCTCGTGCCTGTCGATTCCGATTACGCGGCGGCTGCCGCGAGACGCGGGCGATGAGATCTCGCGCGGCCGTCGCGGGCGCGCGTAAGCCATCATGCGGATGTCGTCGTCGATGAGGAGGTCATGAACTTGTTTCGCAACGTCAAAGCTTCAACCAGTGCTTCGATCAGCGGTCTTGCCCTGATTGCAATCCTCTGCGTTTCAACCGGGTTTCTCGAGGCGGCGCCTGCTGTCGCGAAAGCGCCCGCGAAGACGCAACCGGCCGTGCTTGCCGGTTCGGCGATTGCGGTGCCGGACTCATACAGCGCCGATGCCGCCGAGCAGATCTTCAACGAAGGCGGCAATGCGGTCGATGCGGCCGCCGCGATCGCCTTCACCCTTGCGGTCACGTTCCCGGATGCGGGCAACATCGGCGGGGGCGGGTTCATGACGCTGTACGTCGACAACAAGCCGTATTTCCTCGACTATCGCGAGCGCGCGCCGCTCGCCGCGACGAAGAACATGTATCTCGACGACAAGGGCGAGATCATCAAAGGCATGAGCCTGGTCGGCTATCGCGCGGTGGGCGTGCCAGGCACCGTCGACGGCATATGGCAAGCGCAGCGCCGTTTCGGCAAGCTGAAATGGCAGCAGGTGCTCGCGCCGGCTATTCACTATGCGCGCGACGGCTTCATGGTCGCCCCGCAACTGCAGAAGCTGCGCGACGATGTGGCGAAGAACTTCGCGGGCAAGACCAATTTCGACACCTACTTCGGCAATCTGAAGCAGGGCGTCACCTTCAGGCAGCCTGACCTTGCCGCGGTCCTGCAGCGTATTTCCGATCAGGGCGCGAGAGATTTCTACACGGGCAAGACTGCGGATCTGATCGCCGCTTCGATGCGCGGCCACGGCCTGATTACGAAGGCCGATCTCGCGCAGTACAAGGCGGTTTGGCGCGAGCCGGTGCAGGCGAACTGGAACGGCTACCGCGTGATCACCGCGCCGCCGCCGAGTTCGGGCGGCGTCGGGCTCGTGCAACTGCTGAAGATGAAGGCCGATATCGCGCCCGAGTTCAAGAACGTGCCGCTCAATTCCGTGCAATACGTGCATCTGATCGCGGAGCTCGAGAAGCGCGTGTTCGCGGACCGCGCGCAGTATCTCGGCGACCCGGATTTCTACAAGGTGCCGGTCGCGCAACTGATCGACGATCCGTATCTGGCCAAGCGCGCGGCAGAGGTCGATCCGAATATGCCGTCGGACACGAAGAGCATTCAGCCGGGGCTCGGGACCTCGATGCCGGAGAAGGCGGAGACCACGCATTTTTCGGTGGTCGACAAATGGGGCAACGCGGTGTCGAACACGTACACGCTGAACGGCGCGTTCGGCTCGGGCGTCGTGGTGGATCGGGCAGGCATCGCGCTGAACGACGAGATGGACGACTTCTCCGCGAAGCCGGGCGCCGCCAACATGTTCGATGTGGTCGGCAGCGACGTGAATGCGATCGAGCCGAAGAAGCGCCCGTTGTCGTCGATGGCGCCGACGATTCTGACGAAGGACGGCAAGGTCGCGCTCGTGATCGGCACGCCGGGCGGATCGCGGATCTTCACGACGATCTTCCAGGTGATCAACGACATCTACGACTTCGACATGCCGTTGCCGGATGCGCTCGCCGCGATGCGTTTCCATCACCAGCTATTGCCGCCGAATACGATCTATTCGGAGCCGTACAAGCCGATCGAGGGCGAACTCGCGCAGCAGCTCGAGGCGAAGGGCTACAAGCTGGAAGGGCAGGAATTCACCGGCGATGTTCAGGTGATCAGGATCGATGGGGACGAGCCGGAGGCGGCGGCCGATCCGCGCGGGCGAGGGGTGACGCGGGTGGTTCGGTAGGGAGGAGAGCCGGTTGCAGCCATTCTCTTCGACGATAAGCCTAGGGTCTGTTTACATATGGAACGCACGTGCGTTGCCGCGAGAAGGGCCGCTCGCAAGGATTGCGACGCCGCGAATACTCGACGTATTCGCAAGGAGCATGACGCAGCGAGCGGCCCTTCTCGCGGCAACCCCAGTTCTGAATTCCATTCCAGGGGAATGCCCGCTATCGGCCGCATGGCGGCGTCGTGCGTCGCTCACGTGGCGCGGCCACGCAGCGCTCCTTACTCCTTGCCCTGCGGCCGATAGCGGGCATTCGCACGTGCGTTCCATATGTAAACAGACCCTAGTCCTGATCGACTTCGGGCCATAGTCTCGGGAATAGAAATCGAAGACTTTTCAATGGGAGTCCGAACGAGAGATTGCCGCGATGGGAAGGCGAGTCGAGCAGTCCAATATCAAGTAGAGAGCGCGTAATCCGGCGAGCCAGAACATCAGTAACGCCAAGTATCTGATTGAATTCGGCGCGGCTGACTGCACGCCGCGTCGCCACAAACTCCATCGCCAGTGCCGAGGCCTCCGGTTTGATCACCGATTTTTCGGAGCCGATCATCCACGGATTCGAATCGAGGTAACGCAATAGATCGAGCAGGCGATCTGCAATGCCATCGAACTCGGTCATGCGAACCATAAAGCTTACCTGGTCCAGGCAGCAATCGAGAAAGAACCGCGCGAAACGCACCAGGCCTTCCTGGGATAGATTGCCTCGGCCATCGAGGTCATTGCGGCGCGTCTGGTCGGCTTCGCTCAATCTTGCGTAGTACAGCTCATGTTCGCGTGCGAGACCGCGAAGCGGAGACCATAGGCCATGCGTCAAGTCGGCCGATCGTAAAGCGAGATGTGAATGCAGACGTGCCACCCGGCCATTGCCGTCTGCGAACGGGTGAGTCCATGCCAACCGATGATGCGAGCAGGCGATGCCGATCAACTGATGGTCCTTGATCCGTAGGCGCGCATATCGCTTGGCCCATGCATCGAGCAATGGCGCGATCATTTCAGGTTCTGGCGCGAGATGCCGGCCCACGGTGACGTCCGATTTGCGAAGTTCGCCCGGCACGATCGGTTCGCCCTCGCTGGTAAATCTCTCAGCGACCGGTAAATAGGAAAAAAATCGCTCATGAATGGCCGTAAGTCGTGCGGGCTCGAACAGGGCGGGCGTCGCAAGCAAATCCCACTCTTCTTCGAGCGAGGATTCCGTTGCAATATGCGCCATCGCAAGGCGCTGCTTTTTGCGCTCGGCGACGTCAGCTGAATAGTCGCGCTTGAGAGCGGCCTCGATCCTGGCGGGCGTGGTGTGCTGGCCTTCGATCTTATTTGTGTAGTACGAATTCATCGCACGCAATTGCGGGACGAGCGCCGCGGCCAATGGCGTCCCGCTTACGGCAAGGAGCTTTTGCGATGAGTCGACGAGTTCGGTCGTGCGCTCGATCAGCGGATCCAATACACGGTCCTCAGGAAACAAGGGTTCGAACGATACGACGGTCGTCATGGCGGATTGTAGGGTTTGATGTAGAGTTATATGTTGTTTATTATATCGTTCAATAAATTGATTTATAAGGATTTTAATTATTTCTTGTAGAGTCTAATGTAGGGTTTGCGGTAGGATGGCGCCTGACTGTTCACCCCGCAGTCCCCGGCAATCCCCCCATCACCCTGCCTGCTCCACCGGCGTCACCGTCAACTCCACCCGCTGCGCGCCGCGCAACACCGTCACGTTGACCGGCTTGTCGATACGCGAAGCATCGAGCGTGCGTTGCAGTGCATCCACATCCTGCACCGGCTGCGCGTCGATCGCGACGATCGTGTCGTCGGTGCGCAAGCCGCCGAGCGCCGCCGGACTGCCTTTGACGATCTCCATCACGCGCACGCCGCTTTGCGTGCCGAGCCCGAAGTAGCGCTGCACGCGCCGCGACACCGGCGTCGTCGTGCCGGCCACGCCGATATACGCGCGTCGCACGCGACCGTGCGCGAAGATCTGCATGATGACCCACTTCGCGGTATCGATCGCGGTCGCAAAACAGATGGCCTGTGCGCCAGGAATGATCGCGGTATTCACGCCGATCACCTGACCCGCCGAATTGATCAGCGGTCCGCCCGAGTTGCCCGGATTCAACGCCGCGTCGGTCTGGATCACGTCGTAGATCATGCGGCCGGAGTTCGAGCGCAGCGACCGGCCGAGCGCCGAAACGACGCCGGTCGTCACGGTCTGTTGCAGCCCGAGCGGGTTGCCGACCGCAATGGCGATCTGCCCGACGCGCAGCTTCGATGATTCGCCGAGTTCGACATGTGACAGCGGTTCCGGCGAACCGATGCGCAGCACCGCGAGATCGCTGCCGGGATCGTCGCCGACCAGATCGGCGTCGAACTTCGCGCCGTCGGCCAGCGTCACCTGGATATGCGTCGCGCCATGCACGACGTGGCTATTGGTCAGCAGGTAGCCGTCGGGCGTGAACAGGAAGCCCGAGCCGGTGCCGCCGCGCGCGCCGCGCCCATGCGCGGACGCGTCGCCGGGCAGCCGGCGTTCGACGGCGATAAACGCGACCGCCTGCTGCACGCGCTCCAGTGCACCGATCACGGTGCGGGAGTAGGCGTCGAGCAGCGCGTCGTCGTCGTGGGTCAAAAGGTCGGTGGATTGGGGCCCGGGGGCGTCGGATGCGGCGCTCGACAGGTCATCGATGAAGCGTGGGCGGCTTCCCATAACGATGCTCCGGATAGACGGGCTCCGAGATGCGGGGCGCTGCGCGAGTTTTCAAGTGCATCCCGGGGGCGTGGGCGGCGTCCCGGCCGCGCCGCCAGACCGGTGGCCACTGCCCGTGAGACACTTTCCCGGGCGGGCCGTCGCTCGCCGCTCGCTCGCGCCACGGAGACCCTGTTCATGTCCGCATCTAACGCTTCAGCGCCGCAATCCCCGCAGCCGGGTCCACGCATCGAGTCGCTCTGTGCGATCACGCTCGCCACCAGCGACATGCAGCGCGCCGTCGCGTTCTACGAAGCGCTCGGCTTCCCGCTCAAGTTCGGCGGTCCGCGCGAGGCCTTCACGTCGTTCGCGTTCGGCAGTTCGTATTTGAACCTGATCGCCGATGCGCGCGCGCCGGTCAACTGGTGGGGGCGCGTGATCATCTACGTGTCGGACGTCGACGCGTTCCATGCCAGGGCGGTGGCGGCAGGCTTGCAGCCGACGTTCGCGCCGTCGGATGCGCCGTGGGGCGAGCGCTATTTTCATATCACCGATCCGGACGGCCACGAACTGAGCTTCGCGCGGCCGCTGCCCTAGCGGCGGAAGTCGGGGCAAAACTCGCTATCATGGGGTTACCACGCATGTGCAGCGGCCGCCCACGCGGTAACACGGCTGACACCTCGCGCTTCGATAATCGAACGCGACCGCGTCGCGCTAGCCGCCGCGCACCATCCCATTCCTGTTGCGAGGAGAGCCGCAATGAAAGAGCCGGACCCGAGACCCGATATCGAACTGATGGCGGAGCGGCAACGCCGTTTCGAGGAAGACCTCATCGATGCCTACGACGAAGAACTCGAAATGGAGGTCGACGACCGCATCATCGACGGCCCGGCCGGCCTTACGCCCGAGCATCGCGAGGCGCGCAAGCAATACTTCCGCGAACTGTTCCGGCTGCAGGGAGAACTGGTCAAGCTGCAGGACTGGATCGTCGCGACCGGGCACCGGCTCGTCGTGATCTTCGAGGGGCGCGACGCGGCCGGCAAGGGCGGCGCGATCAAGCGCATCACACAGCGCCTCAATCCGCGCGTGTGCCGCGTGGCCGCATTGCCCGCGCCGAACAATCGCGAGCGCACGCAATGGTATTTCCAGCGCTATGTATCGCATCTGCCGGCGGGCGGCGAGATGGTGCTATTCGATCGCAGCTGGTACAACCGCGCGGGCGTCGAGCGCGTGATGAACTTCTGCACCGACGAGGAATACGAAGAGTTTTTCCGCTCGGTGCCGGAGTTCGAAAAGATGCTGGCGCGCAGCGGCGTGCAGATCCTCAAGTACTGGTTTTCGATCACCGACGAAGAGCAGGAAATCCGCTTCCAGAACCGCATTCACGATCCGCTCAAGCAGTGGAAGCTGAGTCCGATGGATCTGGAAAGCCGGCGCCGCTGGGAAGCCTATACGCTGGCGAAGGAGGTGATGCTGCAGCGCTCGCATATCCCCGAGGCGCCGTGGTGGGTCGTGCAGGCCGTCGACAAGAAACGCGCGCGCCTGAACTGCATTCAGCATCTGCTGAGCCAGGTGCCGTATCACGAGATCGAGCATCCGCAGATCGACTTGCCGTCGCGTGTCTATCACGAAGACTATAGCCGTCAGCCGGTGCCTCAGTCGATGATCGTGCCCGAGGTGTATTAAAAGCGGATCGTATGAAATAGCCGGCCAACGAAAAAGCGCGGTACGTATATCAGCGTACCGCGCTTTTCTTCTTGCTTCGCCCCGCCAGATCGGCGAACTCAGAACACCGAACGGAACACCCAGAACAGCCCGCCCGCGAGCGCGATCGACGCGGGCAACGTCAGCACCCATGCGAGGATCAGACTGCGCACCGTGGCCCATTGCAGACCCGAGCCGTTGGCCGCCATCGTGCCGGCCACGCCGGAAGAGAGCACATGGGTCGTCGACACCGGCAGACCGTAGACGTCGGCGGCACCGATCGTGACCATCGCGACGAGTTCAGCCGACGCGCCCTGGCCGTACGTCAGATGCTGTTTGCCGATCTTCTCGCCCACCGTAACGACGATGCGCTTCCAGCCGACCATCGTGCCGAGACCCAGCGCGATCGCGACTGCCACCTTGACCCACGGCGGAATGAACTTGGTCGCGTGGTCGATCTGCGTTCTGAAGTTGGCGATGATCTTTGCGTCCTCGGGCGAGAACTGCGGCTGATTGGTCTTCTGCATCAGACGGATCGCCTCGGAGGTGACATACATGTTGTTGCGCACGTTATCGACGATGCCTTGCGGCACCGCGGCCATCGAGCCCGACTCGCCGACCTGGCGACCGATCTGCTCGGTCAGCTGCTGCAGCGCCGGCAGCGTGGCGGGCGTCAGCTGACGGGTGCGCACGAAGGCCTCGACGTCGGCGCGCGGATCCGCGGAAGGCACCGCGCCCTGCGTGTAGCGCGACAGCGTCGCCGCGGTTTGATGCGCGACCGCGACGAAGTTTTGCGTTTGCGCCGGCGTGACCGCCTTGTTCAGCGCGTAGGCGGTGGGCACAGTACCGATCAGGATCAGCATGATCAGCCCCATGCCTTTCTGGCCGTCGTTCGAGCCATGCGCGAACGACACGCCCGTGCAGGTCAGAATCAGCAGGCAGCGAATCCAGAACGGCGGCGGCTCCTTGCCCTTCGGCTCGGCATACAGCGCGGGCACGCGCACGACGGCCTTCAGGATCAGCAGCAGCAGGCCCGCAAGCAGAAAGCCCACGATCGGCGAAAACAGCAGCGACTTGCCGACGCCGAGCGCCTGGTTCCAGTCCACGCCACTGGTGCCGTTCGCACCATGCAGCATCTGATTCATCAGACCTACGCCGATGATCGAGCCGATCAGCGTGTGCGAACTCGAAGACGGCAGGCCCAAAGACCACGTGCCCAGATTCCAGATGATCGCGGCGATCAGCAGCGCGAATACCATCGCGAAGCCGGCGGCGCTGCCAACCTGCAGAATCAACTCGACGGGCAGCAGTTGCAGCACGCCGAAGGCGACCGCCCCGCTCGACGTCAGCACGCCCAGAAAATTCCACGCGCCGGACCAGACGACCGCGATATTCGGCGTCAGCGCGTGGGTATAGATGACGGTGGCGACCGCGTTGGCCGTATCGTGAAAGCCATTGACGAACTCGAAGCCGAGCGCGATCAGCAGCGCGACACCGAGCAGCAGATACGGCAGTACCGAGCTTTCGCGTACCGGCTGCAGATCGTCTATCAGATGAACGCCGCAGTACACGACGCCCGCGATGAGCAGGGCAACGAAAATAACCAGGCCCGCGTTACGGCCTTTGCCGCTGGCGGCGCCTGGTTGCGGATACGAAAGTTCCGGCATGACGTGAGCCCCAAAAAGTGGTCGCAGAGTGTTTGATGCTGCTTTCGCTGTGTGTCGCAAGGATGACAACTACGTGACGGCATTGGGGGTGCTGGAAAAGCAGGCGCGGCGCGGCCTATGCTGCGCCGCTCACGCCGGTAAATGCTACGCAGGCTGGCGGACGGGAATAGTAAGATGTCCGAACCGGACTAAGCAAGTGATGAATGGCACGAGCGGCGAGCGGGCTTCGGTTGCGCTTACGATGCGCTGATTACTTCGCCGCTTGCGCTGCCACCGAGGGTGCGTTTATAAGCTTGCGCGACGATTTCCGCCGGTACCCCTTGCGACGGATCGCGGCCCATCGATTCGAGCGTTTCGGCGACCCACCCCGGGCTCACCACATTGACGCGGGCCTTGCCCCGCAACTCGAGCGCGGCCGAGCGCGCGAACGCTTCGACACCCGCATTGACGATGCTGACCGCGGCGCTGCCTTCCATCGGCTGTTGCGCAAGCACGCCGCTCGTCAGTGTGAACGAGCCGCCTTGCGACACATGGTCCACGCCGCAGCGCACCAGATTGACCTGCCCCATCAGTTTATTGGCAAGACTAAAAGAAAAGTCTTCGTCGCCAAGCGCCGCGAGCGGCGCGAATTTCGCGGAGCCGGCCGCGCAGATGATCGCGTCGAAGCTGCTGGCTTGCGCATACATCGCTTCGATGCTGCGTTTGTCCGACAGGTCGACGTGCAGTTCGGAGCCTTTGCGGCTCGCGCCGACCACGTCATGCTCCGTGGCGAGCAGCCTCACGATGTGCGAACCGAGCAGGCCGGTCGCACCGACAACGAGTATTCGCATACATCCTCCTAAGGTCTGTTTGCGGCATTTGCCGCGCGCTGCACACTGCATCGTCGCCGGAGCACTCGCCGAGCCGTGCAACGCGCGATCCTATCGGTCGAGGATAGACGCTGCCGGCGCGACGCGCCAACGCGTGAGGGAAGAGCCGGCTGACACGCGCCGCGATCCTCCTGAGCATCATTTTTGCTACGCTGGAAGTAAGGTCATGTTTCCCGGGAGCGTCGATGAAGCAAGACAGCGAGACAGTCAACGAGCCGGTAGAGGACGAACCGGCACAGCGTGCCTTCACTTCCTATGCCGCGCCGCTCGTCGATGAGGCAATCCGGCTCGCCAACAGGGTGCACGGCCGGGGTGCACGGCGACGCGTCACCCGAAGCGCTGCACAAACTGCGCGTTTCACTGCGGCGTTTGCGTTCGTTATGGTGGGCTTTCGCACCGCTGCTCGACAAGGGCGAAAATTCCCGGCAACGCGCGGTCTACAAGTTTCTCGCCACCGCGGCGGGTAAAACGCGCGATTGGGACATCCTGATCGCGTTGCTCAAGCAGCAAGACAGCGGCGCGCAAGCATTGATGCCGAAGCTCGAGCAGGCGCGCCGCGACACGCTGGCGACCAGCCGCGAGACGTTGTTGAACGCCGACGTCAAACACCTGCTGCGCGATGCGTTGGCCACCACTTCCGCGCAACTGCACGCCACGCACGATTCGGCTAGTGCGCTGCGCAAATTTGCCGCTCGACGCATAGGGGCGTCGGAGCGCTCATTGAAAAAGCGCATCAAAGGCGCGCGCCATGCGAAACGCTCGAATTACGCAGCCTTTCACGATGTCAGAAAAGCGGGCAAGAAACTGCGCTATCTGTTCGAGTTTTTCGGGCCGGTGCTTAAAACCAGCCATAAGCGCACGCTCAAGCGCCTGAAAAAAATCCACAAGCGCTTCGGCATGCTCAACGATACCGTCGCCAGCGAAACGCTGTTGCGCGACAATGCCGCGTCGCTTGCCGAGGCGGACCACATCGAAGCCGCGTTGGGTTGGCTCGACAGGAAACGCAAACGCCGCTTGCGCGCGGCGTCGGAGCTACTGGGCTGAGAGAGCGCGTTCGGTCCTCGCTAGCGCGGAGGATCCGCAGCCCAAAATGCACGGCGCACCGCGCTGCGGTCCGAAAGAATAGTCCGCGAAGGAGGCGAGGAGCGTGGCACCGCATGGGCTTTCGCTGCGTCATCGGCTGCGCCTGACGTTGCGCGCCGTTCGAGCCGGGATGACCCGCTATGTGGGCAACCGCCCGTGGGTGGCCGGCGTCGCCGGCACGCTCGTCGCGTTGGCGATGTCGATCCTGACGGCGGCGGAGGTCGGCGAAGGCCGCCGCGAAATGCTCGATCATGCGCGCCAGACGTCGCAAAACCTCGTGTCGATCATTTCCGCCGATCTCGCGCGCAACGTCGAAATTTATAGTCTGTCGCTGCAATCGATGGTGGATGCCGCGGGCGATCCGCTCACCTGGACGCTGCCGGTCCCGGTGCGCCAGGCGATGCTGTTCGATCGCGCGACCACCGCCGCGTTTCTCGGCGGTGCGTATATAGTCGGCGCCGACGGTGAAGTGGCCGCCGCGCAGTACGCCGACGCCAACACCACCGTCCATCTCGACGATCGCGAATACTTTCAGGTGCATCAGCGCAATCCGGCGGCGGGCCTGTATTTCTCGCATCCGTTCATGTCGCGGCTGCGTGGCGGCGAGCTGTCGATCGCGCTGACGCGGCGCATCGACGATGCGCAAGGCCGCTTTGCCGGCATCGCGCTGCTCGCGATCCGCATCGAGTACTTCCAGCACCTGCTGGACCGGATCGACACCGGCGAGCACGGCTCGGTTTTCATCGTGATGGCGGACGGCACGCTGCTCGCGCGCAAGCCGTTCGACGCGCGCGCTATCGGCACGAGCGTCGCCAAGTCGCCGACCTTCGCACCGATGACGGTGCACGACTCCGGCAGCTACGTATCGGTCTCGCGGGTCGACGGTGTGCGTCGCATCTTCACCTACACGCACGTACCGGGCACGCCGCTGATCGTGGCGATCGCGCCCGCTGTCGATGACGTGCTCGCGCCGTGGCAGCGTCGCAGCCACGTGGCCGCCGCGCTGACCATCTCGTTCGGCTCGGTGTTCGTGGTCGTGTCGTGGCTGCTCGCGTTCGCGCTGCGCGACAAACAGCGCGCGCAGGCCGCGCTGCTGCGTCTTGCCGCGACCGATCCGTTGACCGGGCTCAGCAATCGCCGCGTGCTCGACAAGCGGCTCGACGACGAATGGAAGCGGGCGCGACGCGACAACAAGCCGCTGTCGGTGCTGTTCATCGATATCGATCACTTCAAGCGTTTCAACGATACCTACGGCCATGAGAGCGGCGACGAGGTATTGGTCGCGGTGGCTGATTGCATCGCGTCCGTGGCGCGGCGCTCGGCCGATCTGGTCGCGCGCTACGGCGGCGAAGAGTTCGCGGTGGTGCTGCCGGATACGACCGCGCAGGGCGCGTTCGCGGTCGCGGAGCAGATTCGTCGCAAGGTGGAAAACCAGGTCATCGTGCGCGGACACGATGCGCCGCGAGCGGTGACGGTGAGCGTCGGCTGCGCAACGGCGCTGCCGAGCGCCACGGATGTCGCGAACGGACTCGAACTGATGGCGGTCGCTGATGGACAGTTGTATGTGGCGAAGAACGAAGGGCGCAATCGCACCCGGTCGGCGCAGTGGGACGAGTATTCGGCGACGCAGGGGGCCTCGCGCACGGGGGCGGCGCCTTAACGCCAGGTGTTCGTTCGCGTGAGCGTGAGCGCCTTCCCGGCCCAGATTGTCGCGACGCAGCGCAATTCAGGCGTGCTCCGCACTGCGCGGCGCGAAGCCGCGCAACGTCACCGCCGCTGGTGTTTCGTCCAGCAACGCCGAGCGCGGCCGATCGGCGGCCGCACCATCCGCGTGAGCCAGCAAGCCCACCGGGAAGCCACGCCGCTGCCATGCATCGAGCCCGCCGGGCAGTGCGCGAATCCGCGTGTAGCCATTGCTGCGCATAAGTTGCGAGACTTCGAGCGCGGTCGCGCTGTCCGGGCAGATGCAATAGATGACCATGTCGTGCGTGCGCAGCGCGCCGTCGATCTGCTCAGGCGAATGCGGATCGAGCGCGCGCGCGTCGGGAATCTGGCGTCGCAGATCGAGCAGCGCAGCGCCGGGCCGCGCATCGAGCACGCGGGACGGCGCCATGCGGCGCAGGCGGCCGGAGCGCCGCCAGCGCCACGGCATGCTCGACGCGGCGGCACTCGCCGATGAAGCCTGCGTCGGCGCGGCCAGCATCGGCGCGGCTTGGGCCGCCGTGGCTCGCGTGAACCGGCGCCGTTCGTAATATCGCAGATACAGCCGGTAGAGCAGATAGACGAGCGCCACCGCAAGAAGAATGTCGGCGATCGTGCCGCCGCGCTGCTCGACGAACGCGCGCAGCATATGCACCTCGCGTTCCACGGCCGCGCCGCCGAGCAGCCAGAACGTCGCCCACGCGATCACGCTCGCCAGATCCCATAGTGCGTAGATGCGGATGTCGACGGCGGTCGTACCCATCAGCGGCGGCGTGATCAGGCCGAGGCCGGGCACGAACTTCGAAACCGACACGAGCGGCACGCCATAGCGTTCGAATAGCTCGCGCGCGGTTTCCAGCCTCGTATCGACGGCGGGCGACAAGCGGCCGAGCCACGCGAGCAGTTTGCGTCCATACAGCCGGCCCGCTGTGAACCAGGTGCCGTCGCCGATCAATGCGCCCAGCACCGCCGCGCCGAGGGTCGGCCAGAACGCCAGGGTGCCCGCGGCGATCGCCGAGCCCGCGAACAGCAGCATCGGCACGGCCGGAATCGGTACGCCGAGGCGCGTCAGCAGGACGTTGACGAACACGATAGCGCTGCCCCAGGTTGAAACCGCCGACAACGGAAACTCGACCAATTGAGGCGCTCCTGTTGCTGCTGTTGGGCTGCCATGCGTGGACGGCCGGTGTCGACCATCGGCCTCAATCGTCAATACGCAACTAACTGTCAACCCCGCGTGCCCACCGCAAGGTGGCCGGCGTGCTTGAAGAGAGTGCGCGCGGGCGCGCACGCTGGATTCGCAGGGGCGGGGGCTGCATCGTCAACGAACCACAAGCGGCCCCCGGATCCACCTCATCAGGCATTCGGCATCGCCACCACGCCCGGATTCCCGACGATCGCCAGAAACTCCCGCCGTGTCGACGGATCGGTGCGGAACGTGCCGAGCATGCGCGACGTGACCATCGTGACGCCCGCCTTGTGCACGCCACGCGTCGACATGCACTGATGCGCGGCTTCGAGAATCACGCCCACGCCGGCCGGCTGCAGCACGTCGTTCAGCGTATCGGCGATCTGCACCGTCATCTTTTCCTGGATCTGCAGCCGTTTCGCGAACGCATCGACGAGGCGCGCGAGCTTCGAAATGCCGACCACGCGATGGTTCGGCAGATACGCGACGTGCGCGCGTCCGATGATCGGCACCATATGGTGCTCGCAATAGCTTTCGAAGCGGATGTCCTTCAGCACGATCATTTCGTCGTAGCCGTCCACTTCGGAGAAGGTACGCGCGAGGATGTCGCGCGGATCGACCTGGTAGCCGACGAAAAACTCGTCGTAAGCGCGCGTCACGCGTGCCGGCGTGTCGATCAGGCCTTCGCGCTGCGGATCGTCGCCGGCCCAGCGCAGCAGCACGCGCACGGCTGCCTCGGCTTCTTCGCGGCTCGGGCGTTCGGTGGCTGCTACGGGTTTGGTCTTCTTTGCCTTGCTGCTGGTCATGCGTCGCTCTCCTGGATCGCGCGTCGACGCTGCGCGGCGCGCGGGGTCAGTAACTGAGGTCATTGTTCCATGTTTTGCGCTGAAGGTGCCGATGCCCCTTTCGCGGCCGGGGCAGTCGCGGGCGTGCTGCGCACGGCTACTTTGGCCATTCGTCCATCGCATCGTTGAACAGCTCGGCGACCACGCCGCGCAGCCAGCTGCCGCGCGGATCGTTATGAAACTTGCGATGCCAGTGCTGCCGCAGGTCGAAGCGCGGCAGCGGCAGCGGCGGCTCGACGAGCATGATCGACGCATGCTCCGACACGTACGCGAAGCCGATCGCGTGCGGCACGGTCGCGAGCAGGTCGGTGCGCGCGAGGATGAAAGGCAGGCTCATGAAGTGCGGCGTTTCGAGCACCGCGCGTCGCTTGATGCGCTTCTTTTCGAGGTACTGCTCGAGCACTTCCTGGCTGCGTCCCTCGGCGCGCACGACCGCATGGCCGGACGCCACGTATTGCTCGAGCGTGAGCGGCCCCTTCGACAGCGGATGTCCGCTGCGCATCAGGCAGATGAAGCGATGCGTGAAGAGCCGCTGCTGAAAGAAGTTGTTGCCCGCCAGGTCCGGAAAATAGCCGACGGCGAGATCGACATCGCCCGATTCGAGCCCGCGTTCCACTTGCGACGGCGACAGCGTGACCGAGCGCAGATTCGCGGACGGCGCGCGCTCGGCGAACAGCTGCAAAAGACGCGGCAGAAACACGATTTCGCCGACGTCGGACAGCGCGATCGAAAACGTGTGCGTGCTCGTCGCCGGATCGAAATCCTGCACGTCGAGCATGCCTTTCTCGATGCGCAGCAACGCGTCGCGCGCGGCGGGCAGGATCGCGAGCGCGCGCGGTGTCGGCTCCATGCCTTTCGATGTGCGCACGAACAGCGGATCGTCGAAGTATTCGCGCAGGCGCCCAAGCGCGGTGCTCACGCGCGGCTGGCTCACACCGAGCTGCTCGGCGGCGCGGCTCACGTTGCGCGTGTCTTCCATCGCGACCAGATAGGGGATCAGGTTCAGATCCAGATGTGTCTCGGACATGCTTGTTATGGCTCGCGGGGCGGGCGGGGCAAGGGAATGCTTATGCCGTATCGCTATAGAGCCTAGTTGAAAAATCGCCCGTAAGCATAATGGGATTTTGCGCGGCCGGCATTTTCGCGCGCAGGGCGAGCGCTGGACGAGGGCATCCCGGACCTTCGCCGCCGCGCGCGGCGACCTATGATGAAGGGGGTTTCCCTGCCTTGACAACCCGCCCACAGGACAACCATAATCGCCGAAGCGTTCGCTAAACGAATCACTGTTCACGCAACGAACAATTCAGCGGCGAAGCAATCGAAGGCGCCAGCCCGCTCTCCCCCCTCGCGAGCCGTCGCCAGCATGCCCGGAGACTGTTTCCGCGCGAGCCTTGCCGGTTACGGCTGTCAGCCCAGCGGCACGTAGCGCCCCCAAAGGAAATTCGACATGATCAACAAGATTTTCGAGACACTTCAATCGGCGGTCGCCGATGTCCACGACGGCGCGACCGTCATGATCGGCGGCTTCGGCACGGCCGGCATGCCGTCCGAGTTGATCGACGCGCTGATCGAGCAGGGCGCGCGCAACCTCACCATCGTCAACAACAACGCAGGTAACGGCGATATCGGCCTCGCGGCGCTGCTGAAGGCCAAGCGCGTGCGCAAGATCATCTGCTCGTTCCCGCGCCAGACCGACTCGTATGTGTTCGACGCGCTCTATCGCGCCGGCGAAATCGAACTCGAACTCGTGCCGCAAGGCAACCTCGCCGAGCGCATCCGCGCCGCGGGGGCGGGCATCGGCGGCTTCTTCACGCCGACCGCGTACGGCACCAAGCTCGCCGAAGGCAAGGAAACCCGTCTGATCGACGGCCGTCACTACGTTCTCGAAGCGCCGCTGCACGCGGACTTCGCGCTGATCAAGGCGTACAAGGGCGATCGCTGGGGCAACCTGATCTATCGCAAGACCGCGCGTAACTTCGGACCGATCATGGCGAGCGCCGCGAAGACCGCGATCGTGCAGGTGTCGGAAGTGGTGCCGCTCGGCGGCCTCGATCCGGAAGAAATCGTCACGCCCGGCATTTTCGTGCAACGCGTGATCGCGGTGCCGCAAGCGGCGCATGCCCCCACGCCCAATCCTCACGACGCTGCTGCCTGACCCGGAGACCGACATGAAGAAACTGACTCGCGATGAAATGGCCAGGCGCGTTGCCCAGGACATCCCTGAAGGCGCTTACGTGAACCTCGGCATCGGCGTGCCGACGCTGGTGGCGAACCACCTCGCCGCAGACAAGGAAATCTTTCTGCACAGCGAAAACGGTCTGCTCGGCATGGGCCCGGCACCGGCGAAGGGCCAGGAAGACGACGAACTGATCAACGCCGGCAAGCAGCACGTCACGCTGCTGACGGGCGGCGCCTACTTCCATCACGCGGATTCGTTCGCGATGATGCGGGGCGGCCATCTTGACTTCTGCGTGCTCGGTGCGTTCCAGGTGTCGGCGAAGGGCGATCTCGCGAACTGGCACACCGGCGCACCCGACGCGATTCCGGCGGTCGGCGGCGCGATGGACCTCGCGATCGGCGCGAAGCAGGTCTACGTGATGATGGAGCATCTGACCAAGCAGGGCGAGAGCAAGATCACCGCCGAGTGCTCGTACCCGGTCACCGGTATCGGTTGCGTGACCCGTATCTATACGGACCTCGCAATGATCGACGTCACGAAGGAAGGCCTCGTCGTGCGCGAGATTTTCACGGACATCGGCTTCGACGAACTGCGGAAGCTGACCGGTGTGCCGATGACCGACGGCACGCAGGCCGCGCGCGCGGCCTGATGGTTGGCTGAGGCGTCGCGGCGGCGGTCTGCTTTGCGGCCGCGTCGATGGCGTCTCGTCTGAAAGCGGCATTGCGCGAACGGGCCAGCGCTGACGGGGCGAACTCCTCGTCAGCGCTGGCCTGGCAACTTCAGCGACGGGCTGACCGCGTTTGGCGCACAATACGCAGCACATACCGCGGCATACGCACGGCACGAGCGCTTGCTCCGCCACGGCGTCTGCTTCGAACCGCCGCGCGCCGTGCCGCTTCTTCGCTTCCGATTCCCTCAAACATCGTCGTCACCATGTTCGACTCCAGCGCCCGTCTGACTGGCCTTCTTTGCGGGACACAGCCGATGAACGACATCTGGGCGCCGCGTGCCACGCTGCAGCGGATGCTCGACGTCGAAGCCGCGCTCGCGCGTGCCTCTGCCGCGCACAAAGTCATTCCCGAATCCGCCGTCCCTGCGATCGAAGCGGCCTGCCAGGCCGACCAGCTCGACGCCGACGCGCTCGCACGCGACGCCGCGCTCGGCGGCAACCTCGCGATTCCGCTCGTCAAGCAACTGACTGCACGCGTCAAAGCCGCCGATGCCGAAGCTGGCAAATACGTGCATTGGGGCGCGACGAGCCAGGACATCATCGACACCGCGACGGTACTGCAACTGCGCGACACTTTCGACCTGCTCGACGGCGGCCTGCAAGCCACCTGCGACGCGGTCGCGAAACTCGCGGCCACCCATCGCGCGACACCGATGATCGGCCGCACGTGGCTGCAACAGGCGCTGCCGATCACGCTGGGTCTGAAGTTCGCGCAATGGCTCGACGCGCTGTTGCGTCATCGCGAGCGGCTCGACGCGTTGCGCGAACGTGTGCTGGTGCTGCAATTCGGCGGCGCGGCCGGCACCCTCGCGAGTCTGCGCGAGGCGGCGCCGCAGGTCACGCAGTCGCTCGCCAAGGAACTCGGCCTCGCGGTACCGACCTTGCCGTGGCACACGCAACGCGATCGCATCGCCGAGACGGCGTCGCTGTTCGGCATGCTGATCGGCACGCTCGGCAAGATCGCGCGCGACGTGTCGCTGCAGATGCAAACCGAAATCGACGAACTCGCCGAACCGGCTGCGGCCGGCAAGGGCGGTTCGTCGACGATGCCGCACAAACGCAACCCGGTCGGTTGCGCGGCGGTACTGACGGCCGCGACGCGCGCGCCCGGCCTCGTGGCGACCGTGTTCGCCGGCATGGTGCAGGAGCACGAACGCGCGCTCGGCGGCTGGCAGGCCGAATGGGACGCGCTGCCGGATCTCGCGCGCCTCGCGGGCGGCGCGCTCGCGAACATCGAACAGATCGCGTCCGGCCTGAGCGTGAACAAACCGCGCCTCGCCGCGAATCTCGACGTCACGCACGGCCTGATCCTCGGCGAAGCGGTGATGCTCGCGCTCGGCGATTCCATCGGCCGGCTCGACGCGCATCATCTGGTCGAGCGCGCGTCGAAGGCGGCGATCCGCGACGGCAAGACGCTGTATGACGTGCTCGCCGCCGACGCGGCCGTCACCGAACATCTTTCGTTCGAGCGCCTGAAGCAGCTGCTCGATCCCGCTCAATACGTCGGCCAGGCGCACGCATATGTCGACGCCGCCCTGACGCTTCACACCACGCGCGCGCAGCGCGCCCATTCCAAGGAGTAACCGGCATGCCCTACGCCGCAGTCAACGGCACCGAGCTTCACTATCGTATCGACGGTGATCGTCACGGCCACGCGCCGTGGCTCGTGCTGTCGAATTCGCTCGGCTGCGATATGTCCATGTGGACGCCGCAGGTCGCGGCGTTGTCGAAGCATTTCCGCGTGCTGCGCTACGACACGCGCGGCCACGGTCATTCGGAAGCGCCGAAGGGTCCGTACACGATCGAGCAGCTGAGCGGCGACGTGCTCAGCCTGATGGATACGCTGAAGATCGCGCGCGCGAATTTCTGCGGCATATCGATGGGCGGCCTGACCGGCGTCGCACTCGCCGCGCGTCACGGCGACCGCTTCGAGCGCGTCGTGTTGTGCAACACGGCCGCGCGCATCGGCTCGCCGGAAGTGTGGGTGCCGCGTGCCGCGAAGGCGCGCAGCGAAGGCATGTTCGCGCTCGCCGACGCGGTGCTGCCGCGCTGGTTCACGGCAGACTTCATCGAGCGCGAGCCGGTCGTGCTGGCGATGATCCGCGACGTGTTCGTGCATACCGACAAGGAAGGCTACGCATCGAACTGCGACGCAATCGACGCGGCCGACCTGCGGCCCGAAACGCCGGGCATCAAACTGCCGACGCTCGTGATCAGCGGCACGCACGATCTGGCCGCCACGGCCGCGCAAGGCCGCGAACTTGCGCAGTCGATTCCGGGCGCGCGCTACGTCGAACTCAATGCCTCGCATATCTCGAACATCGAAAAGGCCGGTGAGTTCACGAAGACCGTGCTCGACTTCCTGACGGAGGCAAAATGAACGACGAAGACCGTTACGAAGCCGGTATGGAGGTGCGTCGCGCGGTGCTGGGCCACGCGCACGTCGACCGTTCGCTCGCGAACCGCACCGAGCTGACCGAGGGGTTCCAGAACCTGATCACGCGTTACGCATGGGGCGAGATCTGGACGCGTGAAGGTCTGCCGCGTCATACGCGCAGCCTGCTGACGATCGCGATGATGGTGGCGTTGAATCGCAGCGAAGAACTCGCGCTGCATCTGCGTGCCGCGAAGAACAACGGCGTCACGCGCGAGCAGATCAAGGAAGTGCTGCTGCAGACCGCGATCTACTGCGGCGTGCCGGCGGCCAACTCCGCATTCCATCTGGCCGACAAGCTGTTTCGCGAGGATGATGCGGCGGCCGCGGCGGCGAAGTCGTAAAGACTGAGCACACGTAACTGGCCCTGCGCATCGCGCAGGATCAGGTCGAAGGTGAGGGCAGGCGTGCTCACGACGGACTCCGCAGCTCACGCAGGAAACGCTGCACGGCCACCCGCACGATCTGCTGCACCCGAAGGTGGGTCGCCTTCGACACCGCGCGCAGTTCATCGAGCAGTTCCTGCGGCAAGTACTGGCGGTAGGAAGGGTTGCGGTAGCGGCCGGCCATTTCAGTTCGTCCATTCCGACCGGCCGCGACAGGTCAGGACTGTCTTGCGTTCAATGCAGGCCAGCGGGCCAGGGCAATGAACCAGAGCAGAATGACGTTCACCACCGGAATGAAGGCAAGCAGCGACCAGGCGCCCGCATATCCCGCCTTCTTCAGGATCAGCCATAGCGGGATAATCTCCGCGATGACGACAACAAGAACAAACACCAGCCAGTGCCATATGGAAAGAGCGCCCACGCATACCTCCATTTTTTAAAGTTGACGGGCAGAGCTGAGTATAACGACGCACGGCTGACTCCTTTTTCAATATTTCCGGCTGCCATCGATGCCGCACAGCCGCTGCGCTTTACGCGCGAAGTCCTGCAACGCGGTCAGTTTCCGTATGGTCGCATCCCCGTCGCTGGTGATACCGGGAAGATCGTCAGCAGCCGCTGCGTCAAGTCCGGCTGTACCGGCTCCATCAGCTCCAACCATCCGTTCGCATCCGACCTTGCGGGAGGCGGCCAGACACTTCCGCGCCACGCAGCAGGCCGTACTCGACGCGTGCGAAGACTGGGAGGGCGATGGTTACATGCGGCCCGCAACGGGCTTTCGCGCCGGAAGCGGTATCGGATCGATTGCCCGCCTTGACGACTATCTCGTGGAAGCCTTACAGACGGATCCGAACCAGACGTACAGGCCGCGCGGGCAAGGGGTGTAATGACTGAAACAGAGCGAGGCAGGGGCCTTATGACGCGCTGCTCGCAGGCAAAAAAAGCCCCGCGCGATGCGGGTCCGGGTCTGAACTGGCGCGGTTCACTCGATATGCCTGTACCGAGTGTCCCCGCCGCCACGCTGCAACTGTTTCGAAACGATAAGAAACTGCTCGTCACTAATCGTACACTCCAGTTCGCCTATCTCGTACACAGCAATCAGCTTGATCTTATTTCCGTTTCGCTCCTCAAAGGTAATCTGATAGACTCCGCGCCACATTGGTTCGCCATCCTCATATTTACCGATCTTCTCGGACGCCAGTCGCACGGCCCTTGTTTTCGTAGCATCGAAATCCAGGGAGAGGATGTCAGTTTTTCTTAGCGCCATCTGGGCCACATAGGCCGGAAACCGGTCGCCGCATGGCGGGTATGGTCCGGGTTCCGCCAGGCATAGCGCGGGAAGGGATAGCAGCAGGACTGCAAAAGCGTGTTTCATGGATTCAAAGGACCTCACTCTATCTGCTTGAACATTCTGTCAGCCTCGACTCTTGACAGCAAATGCTTCGAAACGACAAAAACCTCTACGGCACTCATTGAGCATTCAAATTCGCCAGCGTCGTTCACAGCAATCACCTTGACCTTGTTTCCGTTTTTTTCGTGAAAGGTGATGTGATAGACCTCACGCCACAACTGTTCGCCATCCTCATCTTTTCCTATTTTCTCGGACGCCAGTTGCACGGCTTGGGTTTTCGTATAGTCGATATTGCCAAGCATGCCAGCCTTTTTTAGGCTGTTTTCGGCGATGTTGGTCGGCCACCCGTCGCATGGCGGGTTCGGTCTGCCTTGCGCCAGGCATAGCGCGGGAAGGGATAGCAGCAGGACTGCAAAGGTGCGTTTCATGGATGTTTCACCCTAAGCATTCTGTCGCCACTGTTCCAGATTTGCTTGCGGTATGGCAAGTGCAAAACGATACATCCATTTGACGCGTTGCCGGGATCGGTCTGGCTGTCGCCGTGGATCATGAAGGCGGAACGTTCGCCTAAGCACGTTCCGCAAACCGGGTTAAGCCGCATCGAGAACGGTCCAGTTTTAGGGTGCGGAAACGGTGCCGTAATTTCATACAGGCCAACGGGGATTGGTCCCCAGTCGCGGACATACTGGCTACTGTGTTTATTCTTGTGCTCCCCCTTGCCGGAATATCCCTTATCTGTGATTAATTTGTCGTTGTGATACAACAAGTGGCTCTCATGCTTGTAAATCCACACCATCGTCTTTTCCTCATTGGTTGTACGAACCAACGATTACACCAGATCATCTGGCTGCACACAATTTTTAAGATATACGTCAGTTTGATCTGCATCCCCGTATCGAGCCGACAGAGGCAAGTGCAATTGATCGCGAAAGATCACGGCTAATATGAGTATGGGGCCGATTCGTGGGGAAAACAAAACCACGCCGCAACGATTGCCGGCGCAACACAATGTAAAGAATGCGAATCAAAGCAACAAAAAAGAACGCGAAGATGCAGCCGCGACGAACGTTCAAAACGCAGATGTGCAAAAGCCGGACGTTACGAAGGTCGGCGAAGTGAAGCCTCAAGCCACGAAAACCGCAGCATACGAAAGCCGCAAAACGAAAACGCCTGTTACCGTTGTGAAGGAATGCGCGCCGTTCAGGACTGGTATCGAAGGAATCCGCACGGCATTCGCGAATTCGGCGCGCGTCGATATTTTTTATGCGGTAGTAGTCGCTACAACGCTCACCGGCGCCTGCACGCACACCGCGCGCAACACCGTCTCCTTGATCACCTCGCGCCAATGCGCGAGCGCCGCCTTGTCCATCAGCGGCTCGCCGAGAAACGCGCCGAGCGTGTACTGATTGGCGTTATAGAAATAGCCGAGCGACGCGATCATCAGATATACGTCGCGCGCCGCGATATCGGCGCGAAACACGTGCTGCGCGCGGCCCGCCTCCAACAGCCTCTGCACGACCGAAATCGCGTAGCCCGAAATCTCCTTGAGCTTCTGCGATTTTTTCGCATGCTTGCCCTGGTGCAGATTTTCGCTCGACAGCAGCGTCACGAACTCCGGGTGATCTAGGTAGTACTGCCAGACGAACTCGACCATCTGTTCGAGGCCATGCACCGGATCGCGCAGATCGAGATCGAGTTTGCTTTCCGCTTCGTTGAACTGCGTGTAGATCGTCTCCAGCACTTCGATGAACAGCTGCTCCTTGCTGCCGAAGTAGTAATAGATCATCCGGTCGTGCGAACGCGCGGCCTTCGAAATACTTTCGATGCGGCCGCTCGCATAACCCTGCTTCGCGAACACCCTGATGGCCGCCTTCAGGATCTTGGCGCGCGTGTCCTGCGCCTGTTTCGCGCGGATACCGATGGCGCCCGGCTTGCGGGCGGCGGTGGGGCTCATGACGGTCTCGGATCTCTTTGTCAGCGTAGGTTTGAACGGCGGGCGCACAGACTCAGCACGCCGATGCCGCATTGCACCATGATTCCGCGTGACGGAAAACACGTTGCACAGTCGATTTTGATCGAGTAGATTTCAATCGAGTTTGGTGTAGAAGATACTACATGAACGGTGAGTGACCGCAACATGAAAATGGGCGGACCACGCGGAAATGCCCTGAAACCGGGACGATTCGCGCACCACGCAGCACCGCCAGCCATGTCGCGCCTGTGATGTCGTAGGGAACCCCACGATGACAGAACATACGAAGGTCGATTTCGGTGCAGAGAGTGTCGATCGCGATACCGCGTCGACGCCGGGGCCGACCGTGCTCGCAAAGTCGGCGCCGCGCAGCGAGCGCATGGCCTCGAACAAGATCGAATGCAATGCGTGTCCGGTGCTGTGCCAGATCTCGGAAGGGCGCACCGGCGCGTGCGACCGTTATGCGAATGCGGATGGGCGGTTGATTCGCGTCGATCCGGTGGTGTTTCTGTCGCGTGCGAACGATGCCGACGCCGATCCGGCAAATGCGGCGATCGAATTCGGCACAGCCCCCGCCGCGGACCCAGGCACCACCGAACCCGCCCTCTTCGTCACCGGCGTCGGTGCCTCCTCGACCTATCCCGACTACAAGCCCGCGCCGTTCATCGTCGCGTCGAAGCTCGACGACGTCGACATGGTCACCGTCGTCACCGAAGGCATCTTCAGCTATTGCAGCTTCAAGGTGAAGATCGACACCGACCGCTTTCTCGGCCCCGAACAGGCCAACGTGCGCTGCGACGGCGAGATCGTCGGTCACGTGAGCACGGCCGAATACGGCTCGCAGATGCTGAGCCTCGGCGGCGTCCATCATCTGACCGGCGGCAGCAAGAAAGAAGGCCGCGTGAGCTGCGACATGATGCTCGCGCTCGGCAACAAGGAGGCGGTCGAGCTTGGTATCGACGGCGGCGCGAGTCTCGTGATTCGCGCCGGCGTCGCGCCGATCGTCGACGGTGTCGAGGAGCAGCGCATGCGCGTCGGCTGCGGCTCCGCGACGATCGGTATCTTCGCGAAGCAATGGTTCGGCCACGTCGATGAGGTGGTGGTCGTCGACGATCACATTACGGGCGTGCTGACCGAGCACCAGGCGGGCCGCTGCCTCGGCATGACGCGCTCGGGACTCAAGATACGCGGCCGCAAATCGACGCCGGGCCGCTATTTCCAGGTTGCCAATCCTGGCACCGGTTGGGGGGGCACCGACATTCAGGACCCGCTCGCGATCGTCGAAGGATTCGATCCGTCGGTCGCGAAGCCGGGCATGCGCGTGCTGATGGTCTCGACGACCGGCGAACACGTGCAATGGTACGAACTCGACGCACAGCTCGTGCCGCGCATCGCGCCGATGCCCGACGCGGTGCGCCGCACGGTCGAGCGGATCGGTGAGAACTGCGAGCCGTCGCTCGCGACGGTGCTGTTTCTCGGCGGCGCGGGCGGCAGTCTGCGCGCCGGCGCGACCGAGAATCCGGTGCTGCTCACGCGCGCGATCAAGCGCAAGCTCGTCAACGTCACGTGCGGCGGCGCGCCGGCTTATGTGTGGCCGGGCGGCGGCATCACCGTGATGGTCGACGTGACGCGCATGCCGGACCGCTCGTTCGGCACGGTGCCGACACCGGCGCTCGTCGCGCCGATCGAATTCACGATGACGTACGACACGTACCGCGATCTCGGCGGCCACGTCGAGGCGGTGCGCTCGTTGCAGAGCGTGCTCGCGAGCGGGCCGACGCATACGGAAGGCGCGCCGCTCGCGCGGCGGACGCTGGCTCGCGATCCGGACAATCCGTGGCCGCCTGCAATGCCCGGTTAAGCACCCTGACCAAAAAATCACACGATGACCCCCACCCGAACCCGCCTCGACGAACACCGCTGGCATTGGCAGCACGGGCCGATCGACCTGATCCTCGGCGCCGACGGCGAGCCCGACGCGGTGCGTGCCGCATATGACGCATGCTGGGAGCGCTTCAGTCCTGTGCTGGAAGAGCTGGTCCGCGAATTGAACGTGCTTCGGCAACCAGTGCAGGCTGTGGCGGCACGACATGATTGCCCGCTTCGAGGGCCGGTCGCGACGCGTATGTGGCATGCGTGTCATCCGCATCGTTCGAGCTTCATCACGCCGATGGCCGCAGTCGCGGGCAGCGTCGCCGACGAACTGATCGCCGCGTTCGCGCGCGACGGCATCGCGCGTGCGTTCATCAACAACGGCGGCGACATCGCGCTGCACCTGGCGGCGGGGCAGCAGTATCGGGTGGGCGTGTTGGCGGACCTCGCGCAAATTTCGGGCACGCGTTTCGCGCACGACCCCGCGCTCGACGCGCATCTGACGCTCGACGCTCGGCAGCCGATTCGCGGCGTCGCGACGAGCGGCTGGCGCGGCCGCAGCTTCAGTCTCGGCATCGCCGACAGCGTGACCGTGCTCGCGCGCGATGCCGCGAGCGCCGACGCCGCCGCGACGATGATCGCGAACGCGGTCGAGCTCGACCATGCGGGAATCGTGCGGCGTCCGGCGTCGTCGCTGAAGGACGATAGCGATCTCGGCGATCTGCTGGTGACCGTCGACGTGCCGCGTCTGCCGCAGCCGCTGATCGATTTCGCGCTCGCGCGCGGCGTCGATGTCGCGAAGCGGTTGCGCGGCCAGGGTTTGATCGAAGGCGCCGCGCTGTTCCTGCAAGGACGGGCGCGGGTCACCGGCATCGACGATTCACGCGCGTTGTCCGCCACGCGCGTTTCACTGACAACGGAGGCTCCGTGTTCGAAATACGCCGCGTGCTGACGCACGTCGAAGACATCTTTCACGAGTTCGGCCCCGCGCCCGCGCAGCCGCTCAAACGAGGCGCGATCGCCGCGGTGATGACGAATCCGTTCGCGGGCCGCTACGAGCCGAAAATCGAACATGCGATGGAAGCGCTGAAGCCGATCGGCTTCGAGATGGCGCAACGGCTGCTGACGGCGATGGCGGTGCCGCATGCGTCGATCGAAAGCTATGGGAAGGGCGCGATCGTCGGCGCGCGCGGGGAACTCGAGCACGGCGCGCTATGGCATGTGCCCGGCGGCTACGCGATGCGCGAGCTGCTCGAAAAGCACGGCGTGCCGACCCACGCGATCGTGCCGTCGACGAAGAAGGTCGGCGCGCCGTCCACCGCGCTCGACGTGCCGCTCACGCATGTCAACGCGAGCTACGTGCGCAGCCACTTCGATGCGATCGAAGTACGCGTGCCCGGCGCGCCCGCCGCCGACGAGATCGTCTACATCCTCGTGATGAGCACGGGGCAGCGCGTGCATGCGCGGGTGGGCGGCCTCGCGAAAGAGGCGATCGTCGGCAAGGATGGCTTGCGCTGAAGCGGCGCGCGGCAACCATACTGCAAGGCAACGAAACTCGGAGAGCGCAAATGGCAATCAGGCTTCGCAAGCTGGTCGTGCAGGTCGACGAAACACGCATCGAAATGGGCCAGACCGTCGAGCCGCCCGCGCGCCGCGCGGTCGCGATCGCGGTGATCGATAATCCGTATGCGGGCCGCTATGAGGCGAAGCTCGACGCGCTGATCGAAGCTGGCGAGGAACTCGGCGCGCTGCTCGGCAAGCGCTGCGTCGAGGCGTTGGGCATCGCGCCCGGGGCGGCGCAAAGCTACGGCAAGGCGGCGATCGTCGGCGAGGCGGGCGAGCTCGAACATGCGGCCGCGATCCTGCATCCGAAGCTCGGCGCGCCGCTGCGCGCGGCGGTCGAAAAGGGCGCGGCGCTGGTGCCGTCGGCGAAGAAGATCGGCACCCTGGGCACCGCGATCGACGTGCCGCTCGGCCACAAGGACGCCGCCTACGTGCGCAGCCATTTCGACGCGATCGAGGCGCGCGTGGCCGATGCGCCGCGCGCGAACGAAATCGTCGTGGCGGTCGCGGTGACCGCGTCGGGCCGGCCGCTGCCGCGCATCGGCGGCTTGCAGGCGAACGAGATCAAAGGCGAGGACGGCCTGCGCTGAGCGATCGTTTTTTTCGGCCGCCTGTTTGCCGTCGCTTGTTTTGCGGGTTGTTTCGCTGGTAGTGTCCTGCCGTTGACGCGGGCGCGCATGGTGCCGCCCGCGCAGCAACGTCCGCCGATCGGGCCGCTGCGCATGTTGCGCGCGCGCCGTTCGGCGAACCGCCGAGGGTCGCGATGCTTTCGAATCTGCTGGTACAACTGGTCAATGGACTCGCCGACGCGTCGACGCTGTTTCTGGTCGCCGCCGGTTTGTCGTTGATCTTCGGCGTGACGCGCATCGTCAACTTTGCGCACGGCTCGTTCTATATGTTCGGCATTTACGTCGCGTATAGCATCGCGAGCCGCTTTGGCCACACGGCGGGCGGCTTCTGGCTGTCGGTGCTCGCCGCCGCGCTCGCGGTCGCGGTGTTGGGCGCGCTCGTCGAAATCGTCGTGTTGCGGCGGATCTATCAGGCGCCGGAGTTATTCCATCTGCTCGCCACGTTTGCGCTCGTGCTGATCTTTCGCGACGCCGCGCTATGGCTTTGGGGCCCGGAGGATCTGTTCGGCCCGCGCGCGCCGCATCTCGCGGGCGCGGTCGACTTTCTCGGCCATCCGCTGCCCACGTACGACATCGCGCTGATCGTGATCGGTCCGGTCGTCTTGCTGCTGCTGTGGTACGCGTTGACGCGCACGCGTTGGGGCACGCTCGTGCGCGCCGCGACGCAGGATCGCGAGATGCTCGGCGCGCTCGGCATCAATCAGGCGTGGCTGTTTACCGGCGTGTTCTTCGTCGGCGCGTTTCTCGCGGGACTCGGCGGCGCGCTGCAAGGGCCGCGCATGTCGGCGAACCTGTCGCTCGACCTCGAGACGATCGGCAATGCGTTCGTGGTCGTCGTGGTCGGTGGCATGGGTTCGATTCCGGGCGCATTCGTCGCGGCGCTGCTGATCGCCGAGATCAAGGCGCTGTGCATCGGTATCGGGCACGTGACGATCTTCGGCATCGGTTTATCGCTGAGCCGCTTCACGCTGGTGGCCGAATTCGTCGTGATGGCGGTCGTGCTGGTGGTGCGGCCTTGGGGTCTGCTCGGCCGCGCGAGCGCCGCGGTGCGCGCGATGGGTACGCCGGAAACGCCATTGCGTCCGGCGGGCAGGCGTCTGAAGGGGCTGGCCGCCTTCGTGTTGCTGGTGCTGGTTCTGGCGCCGCTCGCGGCCAACGCGTTTCCGTATATGCCGGTGCTGCTGGTTGAAATCCTGATCGCGGTGCTGTTCGCGGCGAGTCTGCATTTCATCATGGGTCCGGGCGGCCTGCATTCGTTCGGCCATGCCGCGTACTTTGGACTTGGCGCTTACGGCGCGGCGCTGTTTCTGAAGGTGCTGAATCTGCCGATGGAAGCCGCGTTGCTGCTCGGGCCACTGCTCGCGGTGGCGGGCGCGCTCGTGTTCGGCTGGTTCTGCGTGCGACTGTCTGGTGTCTATCTGGCGATGCTGACGCTCGCGTTCGCGCAGATCGTCTGGTCGGTCGTGTTCCAGTGGGACGACGTGACGGGCGGCAGCAACGGCATTCTCGGTCTATGGCCGTCGAACTGGCTGTCTTCGCCGGTCGCGTTCTACTACCTGACGCTCGCGTGCGCCGTGCTCGGCGTGTGGCTGCTGCGCCGCATGCTGTTCTCGCCGCTCGGCTATGCGATGCGCGCGTCGCGCGATTCCGCGCTACGCGCCGAGGCGATCGGCATCGACGTGAAGCGGGTTCAGTGGGCGTCGTTCGTGATCGCGGCGTTGTTCTGCGGACTCGCCGGATCGCTGTACGCGTTTTCGAAGGGCAACATCTCGCCCGAAGTGATCAGCGTGAGCCGCTCGGTCGATGGCCTCGTGATGGTGCTGCTCGGCGGCTTGCAGACGTTGAGCGGGCCGATCGTCGGCGCGGCCGTGTTTACGTGGCTGCAGGACACGGTCGCGCGCCAGACCGACTACTGGCAGGCGCTGCTCGGCCTCGCGATCCTGCTGCTGGTGATCGCGTTTCCACAGGGTATCGTCGGCTTCATTCGCGAGCGTTTCGGCGACGCGAACGGCGATCAGGCCGACAAGACCAACGGCGGCGCCGCGTCGCCGTCGCAACGGGCCGCCGCGGTCAAGGAGGGGCTATGAGCCTGCTGCGCGTAAGCGGTCTGTCGAGATCGTTCGGAGGACTGAAGGCGGTCGATAACGTTTCATTCGATCTCGAGGCGGGTCAACTGCTGGCGCTGCTCGGCCCCAACGGCGCGGGCAAATCGACTTGTTTCAACATGGTCAACGGCCAGTTGCAGCCGTCGTCGGGTTCGATTCTGCTCGACGGTCACGAACTCGTCGGCATGCGGCCGCGCGATATCTGGCGGCGCGGCGTCGGCCGCACGTTCCAGATCGCCGCGACGTTCAACTCGATGACGGTGCTCGAAAACGTGCAAATGGCGCTGGTGTCGCGCGAGAAAAAGACCTTCGGCCTCTGGAAGCCAGCGGGCTCGCACCATGCCGACGAAGCGTTCGCGCTGCTCGAACAGGTCGGCATGGGCGCGCACGCGAAGCGCGCGTGCGGCGTGCTCGCGTATGGCGACGTGAAGCGCGTCGAGCTTGCGATCGCGCTCGCGAACCGGCCAAAGCTGCTGTTGATGGACGAACCGACCGCCGGCATGGCGCCGAAGGAGCGCAACGAATTGATGGCGTTGACCAGGCGGCTGGTGACCGAACACGAGATCGGCGTGCTGTTCACCGAACACAGCATGGACGTCGTATTCGCGTACGCCGACCGGATGATCGTGCTCGCGCGCGGCAAGCTGATCGCCGAAGGCGACGCCGACACGATCCGCAACGACGCGCGCGTGCAGGAGGTCTATTTCGGCACCGGCAAGACGTTCCGGCCGCACGCGCCACTGCAAGACGCGTCAGGCAGCGCGCGGGATCGTGGAGCATTGCAATGAGCGAACCGATGCTGAAAGTCTCCGGCCTCAATGCGTTCTACGGTCGCGCCCACATCCTGTTCGACGTCGGCCTCGAAGTCGGCCGCGGCGAGGTGGTCGCGCTGATGGGCCGCAACGGCGCCGGCAAATCGACGACGATGAAAGCGGTGATGGGACTGCTGCCGCGCCGCCACGGCGAAGTGACGTTTCGCGGCCAGAACATCAGCGCGCTCGCGCCGTACAAGATCGCGCGCATGGGCGTCGGTTTCGTGCCCGAGGACCGCCGCGTGTTCGCGGACCTGACGGTGATGGAAAACCTCGACACGGGCCGCCAGCCGCCGCGCGCAGGCGCGCCGCAATGGACGCCCGACAAGCTGTTCCACCTGTTTCCGAATCTCGGCGAAATGCCGAAGCGCCCCGGCGGCCAGATGAGCGGCGGCGAGCAGCAGATGCTGACCGTGTCGCGCACGCTAATGGGCAATCCGTATCTGGTGCTGCTCGACGAACCGTCCGAAGGCGTGGCGCCGGTGATCGTCGAGCAGATGGCGAACATGATTCTCGAACTGAAACGCGAAGGGCTATCCATTCTGTTATCCGAACAGAATCTGCACTTCGCCGAGCTGGTCAGCGACCGCGCGTATGTGCTCGAGAAAGGGCAGATCCGTTTCAGCGGGACGATCGGCGAACTCGCACGGAACGAAACAGTGAGGCGCGCTTATCTGAGCGTGTGAATTCATCGCGTAGTGTCGGCGAAAGGAGAGGCAGATGGCGGCAGAGACGTTGACAGGCTTGTCGGGCAAGGTCGCGGTAACGAACATCGGGCTGCTGCTGTCGGGCGATATCGATCAGCCGATTCTCGACGCGGACACGCTGGTGATCGACGACGGCTTGATCGTCGCGCTCGGCCGCGAGAAAGACTGCGATCTCGAAGGCGCGCGCACGACGGTCGACTGCAAGGGCACGACGGTCGCGCCGGGCCTGATCGACTCGCACGTGCATCCGGTGTTCGGCGACTGGACGCCGCGCCAGAATCAGCTCGGCTGGATCGAGTCGAATCTGAACGGCGGTGTGACGACGATGATCTCGGCCGGCGAAGTGCATTTGCCTGGCCGTCCGAAAGACGTGCTCGGCGTGAAGGCGCTCGCGATCACCGCGCAGCGCTCGTTCGACGGCATGCGCGCGGCCGGCGTCGGTGGCGGCGTCAAGGTGCTGGCGGGCGCGCCGGTGATCGAGAAGGGCATGGTCGAGCAGGACTTCAAGGAGCTGTCCGAAGCCGGTGTGAAGCTGCTCGGCGAAGTCGGCCTCGGCAGCGTGAAGGGCGGCGAGGAAGCGCAACAGATGGTCGCGTGGGCGCGCAAGTACGGTATCCAGAGCACGATTCACACGGGCGGTCCGTCGATTCCGGGCTCCGGCCTGATCGATCGGGACGTGGTGCTCGCCGCCGATGCCGATGTAATCGGCCACGTCAACGGCGGCCATACGTCGCTGTCGTACCGGCACGTGTGCGATCTGTGCGAGCAGTCGAGCCGCGCGCTCGAAATCGTCCACAACGGCAACGAGCGGATCGCGTTGCTGACCGCGCGCCATGCGATCGAACTGAAATGCCCGCATCGGATCATTCTCGGCACCGATAGCCCGGCCGGCTCCGGCGTGCAACCGCTCGGCATTCTGCGCATGATCGCGCTGATCTCGAGCCTCGCCGACGTCCCCGCCGAAATCGCGTTCTGCTTTGCGACCGGCAATACCGCGCGGCAGCGCCATCTGCGCCAGGGGCTGATCGAGGTGGGCCGTCCCGCCGATCTCGTGTTCATGGACCGCGCGCAGCATACGGCCGCCGACACGCTGCTCGAAAGCTTGCAGCTCGGCGATATTCCGGGTGTAGGGATGGTGATGATCGATGGTCTGATCCGCTGCCGGCGCAGCCGCAATACGCCGCCCGCGACCGAAGTGCCGGTGGTGCTGTGAACGCGCGGCGCGACAGGGTGCTCGCATCATGATGAACCGCGCCGCTCAGCTCGTGCTGAAGGTGAACGGCGCGACGCATGTGGTCAGCGCGGCGGCGCAGACACCGCTGCTCTACTTGCTGCGCAATGATCTCGCGCTGAACGGGCCGAAGTTCGGTTGCGGTCTCGGCGAATGCGGCGCCTGCACCGTGCTGCTCGACGGCATGCCGACGCGCGCCTGCGTGACGACCGCCGAAGTCGCGCTGGGCCGCGAGATCACGACGCTCGAAGGGCTCGGCACGCGCACCGCGTTGCATCCGGTGCAGCAGGCGTTCATCGACGAACAGGCCGCGCAGTGCGGCTACTGCCTGAACGGCATGATCATGACCGCGAAGGCGCTGCTCGATCGCGATCCGCATCCGAGCGTCGCGACGATCCAGCGCGAGCTGTCGCGCAATCTGTGTCGCTGCGGCACGCATGTCGAGATCGTGCGCGCGGTGCAGCGCGCGGCGCAATTGCTCGACGCGCAAACGGACGTGGACGACGGAGCGCGCGTATGACCGGGCCGGACTTCAGCGTCGATCGTCGTGGCGCGACGCCGTCGCGCAAGCAGTTGTACGACGCGCACAGCGTGCTGATCGTCGCGCGGCCGCCGCATGCACCGGTCAAGGCCGCGCTCGGCCAGCCGGGTTCGCGTTCTTCGTTCGTGCCGACCGAGGCGGATCTGTTTCTGGTCGTGCGCGACGATGGCAGCGTGGTCGCGTTCAACGGTCACGTGGACCTGGGCACCGGCATCGGCACCGCGCTCGCGCAGATCGTCGCGGAAGAACTCGATGTGCCGTTGACGCGTGTATCGATCGTGCTCGGCCATACCGGCGAAACGCCGAACCAGGGGCCGACGATCGCCAGCGCGACGATCCAGATTTCGGCGGTGCCGCTGCGGCAGGCGGCGGCGCAAGCGCGTCAGTATCTGGTCGCGCAAGCGGCCGCGCGCCTGAATGTAGATGCGAACGATCTCGACGTGCAGGACAGCCGCGTGTTTCCACGCGATGGCGACCCGGCGCAGGGCATTCACTATGGCGAGCTGATCAAAGGCCAGCGTGTCGAACTGCTGCTGTCGAACGATGCGCCTTTGAAACCGCCGCACGCGTATCGCGTCGTCGGTAAAAGCGCGCCGCGTGTCGACATTCCCGCGAAGGCGACCGGTGAGCTGAGCTTCGTGCACGACGTGCGCGTGCCCGGCATGCTGCATGGACGCGTGGTGCGGCCGCCTTATGCGGGCGTCGCGCAGGGTGAGTTCATCGGGCATAGCCTGCTGGAAGTGAACGAAGCGGCGATTCGCGATTTGCCTGGCATCGTCAAGGTGGTCGTGATTCGCGATTTCGTCGGTATCGTCGCCGAGCGTGAGGAGATTGCGCAACAGGCGGCGCAGCGGCTCGACGTGCGATGGAAAACGGTCGATGGCCTGCCGCCGCTCGACACGAGCGAGCAGGTCGAAGCGGCGTTGCGCGCGAATCCGGCGACGCGGCGCGATCTGGTGATCGAAGGCGACGTGGATGCGGCGCTCGCGCAAGACCCATCGCGCACGTTGGAACGCACTTACGTGTGGCCGTTCCAGATGCACGCATCGATCGGCCCGTCGTGCGCGGTCGCGGACTATCGCAACGGAGACGGCGACGACACGCAGCTGAAAATCTGGTCCGGCACGCAGAACCCGCATTCGCTGCGCGCCGACCTCGCGTTATTGCTGACACTCGACGAAGCGCGCATCGACATCGTGCGGATGGATGCGGCGGGCTGCTACGGACGAAATTGCGCTGACGACGTCGCCGCCGACGCCGCGCTGCTGTCGCGCGCGGTCGGCGCGCCGGTGCGCGTGCAGCTATCGCGCGAGGACGAACACGCGTGGGAACCGAAGGGCGCCGCGCAACTGATGGACGTACGCGGCGCGCTCACCGCCGAAGGCGAACTGGCCGCCTACGACTTTGCGACGCGCTATCCGTCGAACGACGCCCCCACGCTCGCGCTGCTGCTGACCGGCACGATTTCCGCGCAGCCGCAGGTGTTCGAGATGGGCGACCGCACGGCCGTGCCGCCGTACGACTATCGCAGCATGCGCATCGTCTGCGACGACACGCCGCCGATCGTGCGCGCCGCGTGGCTGCGCGGTGTGTCCGCGTTGCCGAACACGTTCGCGCACGAGTCGTTCATCGACGAACTGGCCGAGCAGGCCGGCGTCGATCCGGTCGAATTCCGCCTCACGCATCTGACCGATCCGCGCGCGATCGACCTCGTCAAGGCGGTCGCGGCGAAAGCCGGGTGGCAACCCCGCGAACCCGCGTTCAGAACGCGCGGCGAGGACGACGAAGACGGCAACATCGCGCGCGGCCGCGGCATCGCGTACGCGCGCTACGTGCACAGCAAATTCCCGGGGTTCGGCGCGGCATGGTCCGCGTGGGTCGCCGACGTCGAAGTCGATCGCAACAGCGGCGAACTGGCGGTCACGCGCGTCGTGGTCGGCCAGGACACCGGCACGATGGTCAATCCGGATGGCGTGCGTCACCAGATTCACGGCAACGTGATCCAGACGACGAGCCGCGCGCTGAAGGAGCAGGTCAGGTTCGGCGACAACGCGGTGACGAGCCAGGAGTGGGGCGCGTATCCGATCCTGACGTTCCGCGAAGTGCCGGTGATCGACGTCGTGATGATGCCGCGCCACGGCGAGCCGCCGATGGGCGCGGGCGAGTCGGCGTCGCTGCCCGGCGCGGCCGCCATCGCCAATGCGCTGTACGACGCGACGGGGGTGCGCTTCCGTCGCCCGCCGTTCACGCCGGAAAAGATCCGCGCCGCGCTCGCCGACGCGCAGGCGGAAGACGCCGCGGCGGCGCGCAGGAAAAAGCGCTGGCGGCGCGGCTTTTTCGGCTGGTTGGCCGCGGGCGCGGTCGGCTGGCTTGGCGCGCTGTCGTTTGCCTCGGTTTCCAGCGCGCCGCTTGCGCCGATCACGCCGCCGCTTGCAAGCGCGTTTGCGCCGGAACTGGTCGCGCGTGGCAAGCTGCTCGCGTCGCTCGGTAATTGCGCGGTTTGCCATACCGCCCACAACGGCGTGCCGAACGCCGGCGGCAAGCCGCTCGCGACCCCGTTCGGCATCGTCTACAGCACCAACCTCACGCCCGACGGCCAGACCGGGATCGGCCACTGGTCGCTCGAAGCGTTCGTGCGCGCGATGCGGCACGGCATCAGCCGCGACGGTCATCGGCTGTATCCGGCGTTTCCGTACACGTCGTTCCAGAACATCTCCGATGACGATCTGCACGCGCTCTACGCGTATCTGATGTCGCAAACGCCGGTGCGCAGCCGGCCGCCCGAAACGAAGCTCGCGTTTCCTTTCAGCGTGCGTCCGCTGATGGCTGCATGGAACGGCCTGTTTCTCGGCCGCACCGCGTTTACCGCCAACCCCGCGCAGAGCGCGCAATGGAATCGCGGCGCGTATCTGGTGAATGGCCTTGGCCATTGCAGCGCGTGCCACACGCCGCGCAACGCGTTCGGCGCCGAGAAAACCGGCGCGGCGTTCATGGGCGGAGGCAGCGCCGAGGGCTGGGAAGCGCCCGCGCTGTCGGCGTTGTCGAATGCGCCGGTGCCGTGGAGCGAGGACGAACTGTTCCGCTATCTGCGCGACGGTCACGCGCCGTTGCACGGCGTCGCGGCCGGGCCGATGGCGCCGGTGATCGGCGATCTCGCGGCGCTGCCCGACAGCGATATCCGCGCGATGGCCGTCTATCTCGCGTCGCTCAATCCGCTGGAGGCGAACGCCGATCCGGCCGCAACCGCGCGCGAATACGAACAGGCCAGCGCGATGACGGGCGCGCCGGTCACGGCGGGTGCGCGGCTTTTCGACGGCGCGTGCGCCGCGTGCCATCACGCTGGCAGCGGACCTCAGTTGTTCGGCGCACATCCGTCGCTGGCGCTGAACACGAACCTGCACGGCGCGACGCCGGACAACCTGATTCGCGTGATTCTCGACGGCATCGGCTCGCCTGCGCGGCCCGAACTCGGTACGATGCCGGCTTACCGCGACAGTTTCAACGACGCCCAGGTCGCCGAGCTCGTGTCGTTCCTGCGCGCGCAGTTCGCGGGCGGCAAGCCGGCATGGCAGGACGTCGCCGCGAACGTGGCCAGAATCCGCGCGGAACCGCGCGAGCAATGAGCCGCCAGCCGTCGTCCGAAGGTGCGCAGGTCCACGCGCTTGCACGTCCTCACGTTCGCATGTCTGACTAAAACCACCATTCCTTCTGATAACGGAGAAACGCATGACCACGCGCGCAGGATGGATCTCTCGCCTCATGGTGTCGACCGTGTGCTCGTTTGCCGCGGCCGGCGCGAGCGCACAGCAGACCATCAAGATCGGTGAGATCAATAGCTACAAGGCGCAGCCTGCCTTTCTCGGGCCTTACAAGCAAGGCTGGAATCTCGCACTCGAGCAGGTGAACGCGGCGGGTGGCGTGCTCGGCAAGCAGCTCGAAGTTATTTCGCGCGACGACAACGGCAACCCCGGCGACACGATCCGCGTCGCCCAGGAGCTGATCGCGCGCGAGCAGGTGCAGGTGCTGTTCGGCGGCTTCCTGTCGAACACGGGCCTCGCGCTCGCCGACTTCGCGAAGCAGAAGAAGATCTTCTTCCTCGCGGCCGAACCGCTGACCGACAAGATCGTCTGGGCCGATGGCAACAAATACACGTACCGTCTGCGTCCTTCAACCTACATGCAGGTCGCGATGCTGGTGCCCGAGGCCGCGAAGCTGAAGAAGAAGCGCTGGGCGATCGTGTATCCGAACTACGAGTACGGGCAATCGGCGGTGGCGACCTTCAAGAAGCTGCTGACGGCCGCGCAGCCGGACGTGCAGTTCGTCGTCGAACAGGCGACGCCGCTCGGCAACGTCGACGCGGGCGCCGTGACCCAGGCGATCGCCGACGCGAAGCCCGACGCGATCTTCAACGTGCTGTTCGGCGCCGACCTCGGCAAGTTCGTGCGCGAGGGCAATACGCGCGGGCTCTTCAAGGATCGCGCGGTGGTGTCGCTGCTGACCGGCGAGCCCGACTACCTCGATCCGCTCGGCGCCGAAGCGCCGACCGGCTGGATCGTGACCGGCTACCCGTGGTATTCGATCGATACGGCCGCGAACAAGCAGTTCGTCGACACGTATCAGGCGAAATATCACGACTATCCGCGGCTGGGCTCGGTGGTCGGCTATTCAGCGCTGATGTCGATCGCGGACGGCATCAAGAAGGCGGGTTCGACCGATCCGGACAAACTCGCCGCCGCGTTCAAGGGGCTCAACGTGCAGACGCCATTCGGCCCGATCATGTACCGCGCGCAGGACAATCAGTCGACGATGGGCGCGTATGTCGGCGTGACCGGCGTGAAGGACGGCAAGGGTGTGATGACGTCGTACCGCTATGTGGATGGCGCGAGCGTGCAGCCATCGGACGCCGAGGTGAAGAAACTGCGCCCGGCGGATTGAGGACGTGGCGCGCGGCGGTCCGTCGTGACTGCCGCGCAATGGCCGCGCGAGTGTTGGTGAATGCACGTCCGCAGCGGCTTTTGCCACGTGCGGGCGGCTTTGAAAACGGCGGTTGCCGTCGGCGAAACCTACTCTTCCGCGTCGTGCTCCGTGACGAAGCGCTTCAGATAAGCGAGCACGGCCGCTTCCATCGCGCGATGATCGGCGGTGTTTTTCGAGCCCGCGTTTTCTTCATCGCCGAACAGTGTGGACGGCGCGTTGTGCACGTCCACTTCCTGCCCTTCGCGGAACACGCGAATTTCGTGGACGTCCTCGACGTACTCGGCGATCCAGTGCACGCCCTCGATATGCGTGCCAGCGCGAACCGTAACTATCTTCATGGCTGTCTCCATGCAAGGCGGTCGATTTGAGTTTGCGCTTCGGCGCTTACTCCCGTCCCATGTCCACCACCATACGCCGTCCCGCCGACGCACGCGAGTCCCGCCGCGCAACCGCCGCCGGACCATGGCGCGGATGGGCGCTCCGGCACGCTCGTTGCTGAACGATAGAGACTCACCCATAACCGGAGAACCGTCATGCCAGAGCAGAAAACCTTGAAGCGTGCCGAGGCCGATAAACGCGCCGGCAAATCAGCGAGTACTCAAGCGGGAGAGTTCGTCAAGGAACAGGTGGACAAGGTCCGCGCCGGCAAGCACGGCGTGCGCTCGCCGAAGCAGGCGATCGCGATCGGGTTGTCCGAGGCGCGGCGCGCGGGCGTCGACGTAAAGCCGCCGAAGAAGGGCGCCACGAGCGAGGCGACCCGCAAGAAAGCGCAGAAGGACAGCGCGGCGGGCAAGCACGAAGGCGCCGCGAAGAAGAGTGCGAGCAAGGAGTCGAGCGCGAAACGCTCGCGTGTGTCGGAGAGCGTGCTCGAGCGCGAGAGCAAGGCCGGGGCGTCGTCGGCGGCGATGTCGAAGCAGGCGAAGTCGGCGGCGGCCAAGCGGCCAGCCGCGAGCCGCTCGGCCGCAGCCAAAAAGGCCGCTGCGACGAAGGGCGCGGCTGGACGCTCCGCTGCCGCGAAAAAGGCCGCGCAAACGCGGGCCTCGCGCGCGCATCACTGAGCTTGCGGCTCGCAAAGCGGCAGCAATAAAAAAGAGCGGCGCACGCATGCGCGTGCCGCCGCTCTTTCGTCGTCGCCTGGTGGCGCGCTTGCGCGCCTTCTTACTGCACCGTCGCCAGCACCTCGCCAACGGTGCGGAAGAGCCGCGCGATCTGCTCTTCGTCGATGATCAGCGGCGGCGAGAATGCGAGGATGTCGCCGGTGAAACGGATCAGCACGCCTGCCTCGAAGCATTTGACGAACGCCTCGTAGGCGCGCGCGCCCGGCGCTCCGTCGCGCGATTCGAGCTCGATGCCCGCGACGAGGCCGAGATTGCGCACGTCCTTCACGTGCTTCGCGCCGCGCAGCCCATGCGCGGCGTCTTCGAACGTCGGCGCGAGGCTGGCCGCGCGCTCGAACAACTGGTCGCGGCGGTACAGATCGAGCGTCGCGATCGCGGCCGCGGCAGCCGCCGGATGCGCCGAGTACGTGTAGCCGTGGAACAGCTCGATCGCGCCCGCCGCGCCGCTGCCGACGACCGTGTCGTGGATCGTGCGGCTCGCCGCGACCGCGCCCATCGGAATCGACGCGTTGTTGATCGCCTTCGCCAGCGTGATCAGGTCCGGCGTGACGCCGAAGTGTTCGCTCGCGGTCGCCTTGCCGAGGCGGCCAAAGCCCGTGATCACCTCGTCGAAGATGAGCAGGATGCCGTGCTTCGTGCAGATCTCGCGCAGCTTCTGCAGATAGCCTTGCGGCGGAACCAGCACGCCGGTCGAGCCGGCCACCGGTTCGACGATCACCGCGGCGATCGTCGAAGCGTCGTGCAGCGCGACGATGCGCTCCAGCTCCTCGGCCAGATGCGCGCCCCATGCGGGCTGGCCTTTCGAGAACGCGTTGTGTTCGAGGTTGTGCGTGTGCGGCAGATGATCGACCGCCGGCAACAGCGCCCCCGAAAACGTCTTGCGATTCGGCGCGATACCGCCGACCGAAATCCCGCCGAAACCGACGCCGTGATAGCCGCGCTCGCGGCCGATCAGACGTGTGCGCTGGCCTTCGCCGCGTGCGCGATGGTAGGCGAGCGCGATTTTCAGCGCGGTGTCGACCGATTCGGAGCCCGAGTTCGTGAAGAAGATGCGATCGAGCCCTTCCGGCATCAGCTCGGCAACCTTCTTCGCCGCTTCGAACGCGAGCGGGTGGCCCATCTGGAAGGTCGGCGCGAAGTCGAGCGTCGACAGCTGCTGCGTGATCGCGGCGATGATTTCATCGCGGCCATGGCCGGCGTTCACGCACCACAGCCCGGCGCAACCGTCGAGAATCTCGCGCCCGTCGGTGCTTCGGTAGTACATGCCCTTCGCCGATTCCAGCAGGCGCGGCGCGGCCTTGAACTGGCGGTTGGCGGTGAAGGGCATCCAGAAGGACGACAGATCGTCGATGACGGGGCGCGAAGTCATGGCATCTCCTCGAAGTGGCGCGGTTGGGGCTTTAAGCGTAGCCAAACTGTAGCCCTCGCGGTTTAATGGCGGCATAAACAGTTGACCAAGTGTGGTGTCAACTGTGCTGGTGGATTCGCGCGAACTGTTCCGGTAGGCGGGCGGTCCGCGGTCCGTCTTTTTGCCCCTCGTTTTTCGCCCGAAACATGATCGAACTGGACCTTCAACGCGACCGGCGCGCGGCGCCGACGCTCGTCGAACAGGTCGTGCAGAGCTTCGCGCGCGCGATCGACTCGCAATCGCTGCGCGCCGGCGCACTGCTGCCGTCGGTGCGGCAGCTTGCCCAAAGCCACGAGCTGAGCACCTTCACCGTGACCGAGGCGTACAACCGGCTCGTGTCGATGGGGCTCGTGGTCGCGCGGCGCGGCTCCGGCTATCGGGTGGCGGCGCGCTTGCCGTCCACGCGCGCGGCCGTCGCCGACTGGACGCCGCCGAGCCTGACCGCGACGTGGCTGCTGTCCGACGTGTTCGCCGATCACTCGGTGCCGATCAAGGCGGGCTGCGGCTGGCTGCCGAGCGAATGGACCAACGAGAGCGGCCTGCAGCACTCGCTGCGCGCGCTGAGCCGGGTGCCGGCCGCGCGGCTCGGCGACTATGGCCATCCGTACGGCTTCGCGCCGCTGCGCGAGCGCATCGCCGAACAACTCGACCGGCGCGGGCTGCCCGTCGACGTCGCGAACGTGCTGCTCACGCAGGGCGCGACGCAGGGGCTCGATCTGATCGTGCGCACGCTGCTGCGCGCGGGCGATGCGGTGATCGTCGAAGATCCCGGCTACTGCAATCTGCTGCAGATCCTGAAGCTCGCCGGGCTGGTCGTGCATGGCGTGCCGCGCACGCCGGCCGGCGTCGATACGGACGTTCTCGCAACGCTGGTCGCGCGGCACAAGCCGAAGGCGATCTTCGTCAACACCACGCTCCAGAATCCGACCGGCGCGACCTTCGGCATGTCGGCCGCGTTCCGCTTGCTGCAGATCGCCGAGCGCGAGCGCATCTGGGTGATCGAGGACGACGTGAGCCGCGAACTCGCGCCGGCCGGCGCGCCGCTACTGGCGGCGATGGAAGGCTTGCAGCGCGTGTTGCACGTCGGCGGCTTTTCGAAGACGGTGACGCCGTCGCTGCGCTGCGGCTATGTGGTGGCCGAGCAGGCGGTGCTGCGCGAACTCGCGCGCACGAAGATGGCGGTGGGGCTGACGTCGTCGGAAACGATCGAGCGGATCGTCGACAAGGTGCTGGTGGAAGGGCGTTACGCGCGCCACGTCGAGATGGTCAACGAACGGCTGAAACTCGCGCACGTGGCACTCGAAGAACGGCTGGACGCGCTCGGGCTCGAGGTGTTTCACCGGCCGCGCGCGGGGCTCTTCATGCTGGCGCGTCTGCCGATCGAAGCGGAGCGCGCCGCCGAGGTCGCGACCGCCGCGCTCGCGCACGGCATCTGGCTCGCACCGGGCTCCTACTTCCGTCCCGACGACGCGCCGAGCGCGTGGTTCCGCTTCAACGCGCCGTATTCGAGCGACGACGCGTTGTGGCGCTTCATCGAGCGGGTCGGGCAGGGGGCGTGGTAGACGCGGCGGCGCGCGCCGAAAGCTCAGCCGCCGTGCCCGATCAGCTTCAGCGCGATCGGATACAGCGACGCGACCAGCAGCAGCGCCATCGCGATGTTGAAGACGCGCAGCCGCTTCGGGTTCGACAGCACCTCGCGCATCGCGGTGCCGAAACCGGCCCACACGCAGATGCACGGAAAGCCGATCACATAGAACACCGCAGCCATCGCGACGGCGTTCATGCCGAAGCTGTTGCTCAGGTGAATCGTCGTCGCGGCGGTCAGCACCATCATCCACGCCTTCGGATTGACCCACTGAAACGCGATCGCCTCGTGAAAGCGCATCGGGCGACGCTCGCCGTTCCTGAGCTTCAGTTCGCCCGACGTGCCGATTTTCCACGCCAGATACAGCAGATAAGCGACGCTGACGACTTCGAGCACCGTATACAGCACGGGGAAATGCACGAACGCCTCGCCGAGGCCGATGCCGACCGACAGCATCAACAGCACCACGCCGACGCTGATGCCGGACAGATGAGGCAGCGTGCGGCGAAAGCCGAAATTGACGCCCGACGCGAGCAGCATCGTGTTGTTCGGACCGGGCGTGATCGAGGTGACGAGCGCGAACAGGATGCCGGCGGGCAGCGCGCTGAGAGTGACGAAAGACATGGGGGCTCCGGTGTCGCCAACAGAAAAACGGTGAGGCTCATTCTAGCGACAGGGGCCGGTACAGTACCTGTACGGTTTTGAAAATGATGTCCGGTACGGATCGATGATGACTTGATTGGCCGGAAAGCGTCGCCACGCGGCGTTTCAACACTCGGTAGTTAACATATGTTGCAATTATTTTTTTAATGGCAACATATGGAGACGGCTGGCGCAGCAGCCCGCCATCCATCAGGAACCTGCTGCACGATTGGAGATACCCATGAAAGTGATGAATTGGTCCACTGTTGCCATGCTCGTGGCGGCAACGTTGGCGAGTCCGGGCGCGTTTGCGCAGGACGCGACGTCCACGCTCGCGAAGATCCAGCGAAGCGGCGTGATCGCGATTGGCCATCGCGAGACGTCGGTGCCGTTCTCGTACGTCGACGCGAACAACGAGGTGGTCGGCTTTTCGCAGGACCTGTGCAACAAGGTCATCGACGCGGTCAAGGCGAAAACGAAGCGTCCGGACCTCAAGGTGCGCTTCATCCCGGTCACCTCGCAGAATCGCATTCCGCTCGTGCAGAACGGCACGGTCGATCTCGAATGCGGCGTGACGACCAATCTCGTCGCGCGCCAAAGCCAGGTGGCGTTCGCCGACACGTTCTTCGTCGCGACGACGCGTCTTCTGACGCGCAAGGACTCGGGCATCAAGGACTTTCCGGATCTCGCGGGCAAGACGGTCGTGACGAATCAGGGCACGACGTCCGAGCGCATCCTGCGCAAGATGAACGAGGACAAGAAGATGAACATGCAGATCATCAGCGCGAAAGATTACGGCGAAGGGCGTCTCACGCTCGAAAGCGGCCGCGCCGTCGCGTACATGATGGATGACGTGTTGCTGGCCGGCACGCGCACGCTGACCGCGAAGCCGTCGGACTGGATCATCACCGGCACGCCGCAATCGTCGGAAGCGTATGGCTTCATGTTGCGACGCGACGATCCGGAGTTCAGAAAGCTCGTCGATGACACGCTCGAACAGGTGATGAAAGGACCGGAAATCCACACGATGTACGACCGATGGTTCATCAAGCCGGTGCCGCCGAAAAACATCAGCTTCGACTTTCCGATGAGCGATTCGCTGAAGCAGCTGTACGCGCAGCCGAACGACAAGGCGCTCGAATAACGGCTTTGGCCGCTATTGCGCGTAGGAATGGTTTCTAGTGGCAGTCTTTTGCTCTTTCCTCTATACCTGGCTATAGGCGGCGGGTTTCGGTTGAACGTCGCCTATAGCGGGAACGGAGGTGCAAAGTGAAGAGGCCGATGGAATCTTCGCGGCGCGGACGGATTTTCCCCAGTGGAATTCTTCGTGCTGCGCTGGCGTTGGCAAGCGGCGTATTCATGGTGTCCGCAAACGCCGACGCACAAATGCGCGCGATTACGATCGTATCGGGCACTTATGGCGAGAATTGCGGCGCGCCGCGCGGCAACCTGACTCGTGAGCTCGAGCGTCATTGCAACGGACGGGAAACTTGCGATTACGCGCTGCCCGGCCTGCACAAAGGTGGCACGACGATGGCATGCCCACGCGACTTCCACGCCGAATGGCAATGCGACCACGCGGACTTCCACACTGCGGCGCTGGGTCCCGGCGCGAAATCGGGCGACACGCTCGTGCTGGGTTGCGTCGAGTCGCGTGGCGCGGGCAAATAGCTCCGTGCGCGAATAAAAAGGCCGAGACCCTAACGGGGGCTCGGCCTTTGATTTTTGCGGCGGTCTTTTTAGCTGGCTTTACGAACCGGCGCGAACCGGCGCGAAGCGCCGCTTGCTGAGCGACGGCTTGACCAGATCGCTGCGCGACACGATCTCCCACCAGACGCGTGCTGTTGCGATCGGCGACCACCGGCAGGCGTTCGAGCCCCAGCACGGCGAGCCGCGTCGCCACCAGCCGGCAGGTTTCGGATGACAAAGCAAACGCGGTGTTGTGTTGCGCGAACACGTCGGCGAGCGTCATCGCGCGCTTGTGTTCAGTGTCCTCGGCGCAGAAGCGTTCGAGCAACATGCGGTCGGCCACGCCGATCACCGCGCCGTCGCGCACCACCGGATACGCGCGGCGCAGCTGGTTCGCGCCGAACAGCGTCTGCAGCGTTGCGCCGAGCGTCGTGGCGGCATCGACCGATTCGACCGAGGCGGTCATCACTTCGTCGACATAGTGGCGCTCGAGCGGATCGACGCCGTACTCGCGATAGATGTGATAGCCGCGTCGCGCGATTTTCTCGGTCATGATCGAGCGCCGCATCACGACCGTGGAGAAGCCGTGCGCGATCAGCGTTGCCGTCAGGAGCGGCAACAGCGCGTTGGCGTCGTGCCTGAGGCCGAACGCGAACACGATGGCCGTCAGCGGCGCGCCGAGCGTGGCACCAAGCGTCGCGGCCATGCCGGCCGCCGCGCCCGCTACGAGCAGCGTCTTGCGTTCCGCCGACGTGACCTTCACGCACTGCGCGATCAGCGAGCCGAGCGCGCCGCCGGTCATGATGATCGGGCCTTCCGCGCCGAACGGCCCGCCGCTGCCGATCACGATGCCCGACGACAACGGCTTGAGCACCGCCACTTTCGGCGACATCTTGCTCTTGCCGAACAGGATCGCCTCGATCGCCTCGGGAATGCCGTGGCCGCGAATCTTTTCGGAGCCGAAGCGCGCCATCAGCCCGACGATCAAACCACCGATCACCGGCACGCCGATCACCCAAATGCCAAGCGTATTGGTGGCGGGCGAACGGTCGACGAACGACAGCGTGCCGAAGAAAAACAGATTGGTGAACAGGCGAATCAGGTTCAGCAGAACAAAGGCGGCAATCGTGCTGACGAAGCCGATGCCCGCGGCGAGCGCGAAGATGCCGGGCAGCCGTGCATTCGCCGCGAAGTCGCGTATGTGGGAATCCATGCTCATGGTTAGTCGAGGTCGATCCGTGGAACCTGGAAGGAGCCTTCGAGCGATCTCAATTCGGCGCGATGCAGTGCCGCAAGCCGTTCGAGTACCCGTTCTCCCGCTCTTTCGAGGTGTACTTCAACCTGGCGGCGATCGGTCTCGCTGACCTGGCGGCGCACGAGATTCAGTGCCTCGCAGCGCGATACCAGCGCGACGACGCCGTGATGTTGCGCCTGCAGACGCTCCGCGAGTTCGCCGACGGTCGCCCAGTCGCGCTCCGGATAGCCCTTGATGTGCAGCAACAACAGGTATTGCAACGGCGTGATGCCCTCGCTTTGCGCGGCCTGCTCCGAGAAGCGCTCGAAGCGCCGCATCTGATAGCGAAACTGCGACAACTGCTCGAAATCGCTCTTAACGAGCTTGCGAGTCCGTACTTTCATGGCAAGTCCGCCAATGTGAAGAAAACCGAAAATATATCACGTGATGATGTATTTAAGCGAATTGCGGCCGTCGCAACGGCATCGCGCGGCAGGTCTGCTCGGTCTTTTAGTTGAAAATCAGGCCGCCTCGCGGGCTCGGGTGGCGGTTTGCCGATACAGGCCGGAGATCAGGTCCACCTGCGTGATCATGCCGACCACGCGGCCCGCGCGATCGAGCACCGGGATGTGGTGATGGCCGAAGTTCGCGAACATCGGCACCAGTTCCGTGATCGGATCGGTGGCGGCGGCGCGCGTGCCCGGCGACACCGACACGACGTGGCGCGACATCACGTCTTCGCAGCGCAGTTCGTTGAAGCTGCGCGAGAACGCCTGAAGCTGCGTTTCGCGCAGCAGCGAATAGAGATCGTCGGTGTCGATGTCGAGCAGTGCGTCACGGCGCCCGAGCACGGCTTTGACGTCTTCGCGCGTGAAGCCGACGCGCGCGGCTTCGTCGGCGGCCCGGCTCGGCGTCGCGCGGTCCTGGCGTCCCGCATGCGGATAACGGTGGCCGGTTGCCGCGTGATAGACGAGCGCCGCGAACAGCAGCGCGGCCGACTGGATCGCGATCGGTTCGAGCACGAAGCGGTAGCCGAGCGCATGAATGACCGGGCCGCCCAGCACCGCGGTCAACGCGACCGCGCCCGACGGCGGGTGCACGCAGCGCAGCGCGAACATGCCGGAGATCGACAGCGCCACCGCGAGGGCGGCCGCCAGCGTCGGATCGCCGATCAGCATCGCGCAGGTTACGCCGACCGTCGCGGACACGAGGCTACCGCCGATGATCGACCACGGCTGCGCCAGCGGGCTCGCGGGCACCGCGAACAGCAACACGGCGGAAGCGCCCATCGGCGCGACGAGCAGCGGAATATTTGCGACGGGACCGAGCAGCAGATACATCAGACCGCCGGTGAACGCGATGCCGAGCAGCGCGCCGAGGCACGAACGCGCACGCTCGTGCCATTTCACGGTGACCGGTGCGGGGAGAAAGCTGGCAAGCCAGCCGAGAGCAGGAGAGCGGGACAAGCTAGGAGCAGAAAGTAGTCCATGATGCCGGGCCCGAGATTACCGGGGAAACCCTGGCAACGCGAATACAGTCTGGTCATGATTATATGTCAATATGATATAAAAGTTCTCCCCCCCCGCGCGGCGCGCGGAATCTGTCGCATCTCGCAGACAGTCGAGAACACAGCCGACGTGCTTCAGCATGGCCCTTAAATCACCCCTCGGCGCGTTCTTTTTTGTCACGTCGTGATATAAAATGAGAGCAGACGGATTGAGAGGACTGGTTGGCCGTTGCCTGATAGACCGATAAAGGAGCCATCATGATGATCACGTTTCAATCGACGGCGTCGCCGGATGTCGTCATGCTCAGGGATCTCGCACAATATCTGCTTGGTCTGATCGGCAAGCGGCTCGGCGCGCGGGGCGTTATCAGCCACGACGAGCTGCCCCGCGCGATCGATCGGCTCGAAACCGCCATCACCGAAGACGCGGCCGCGGAAACGACCCTCGAAGCATTGCACTGCTCAACCAGTAATCAACGCGAGTCGCGCAACCGGCTGTCGCAGCGCGCGTGGCCGTTTCTGGACATGATGCGTGCGGCGCGCGACTCGGACGCGGACATCATCTGGGGGCTGTAGTTCGTCGAGGGAATCGCGATGAAACAACTTGCGTCGTGTCGACGTTTCGCAATCGTCCTTATTTCGGTTTGCGCCGTTCCGCTTGCCTATGCGTTCTCACCCGCGCAGCAGACCGGCCGGTACCCGCAGCCGGTGTGCGGCTCTTGCACCGCATCGTGCGGCACGGGGGTGCGAAGCAGTGTGATCGGCGTGTACGGCGGCACCGTTGTCGACCAGTTGTCCAGCGGAGCGGTGGTGCTCGTGAGATGGCCGAACGGTTCGCCGCACGAGGCATGGACCGCTCGGTCGCATGGCTATGGTCTGCCCGTCGATCCCGCGGCAAACGCTGCTCATGTTTTCTTTCTGTGGCCTGAGTCGTAGCGCGGTGTTCCTGATCGCCGTGCCGAGCAACCGCCATTTCAGGGCAGGGATTCGGTGGCCGCCGAAACTGGCGAATAGTGCCTGTTTGACGGCGTTTCTGTAGGTATTTGCATGCATCGGTGTCGCACGGTATATATCACGAACTGACATATAATTAATTGATCACGTGCCGCACGGCGCAAGGAGGTTCTCATGTCGAGCTTCAGGCGCATTCTTCTCTGCTACGACGGAACTCGCGAAGGACAACACGCGTTGAAGGACGGTGCCGCTCTCGCGCAAGACCTGAACGCTGAAGTGCACCTGCTTTCCGTGCTCAACAATACGGCGTGGATGCAGGGCGCGGACATCACGTCCACGGTGCCGATCGATTTCATCAACGAATCCGCCAAAACGCTGCTCGACGAGGGCCTACAGAAGCTCGCCGCACGCGGAATTCGCGCGACCGGTCATCTCGCGATCGGCGAACCACTCGATGAGATTCCGTTTTTCGCTAACGATCTGAAGGCCGATCTGGTCGTCGTCGGTCATCGTCGCAGTCACGGACTCGCGCGATGGTGGGGTGGCCGGCACGACGGGCTGCTGCTCGATCGCGTGACGTGCAGCGTGCTCGTCACGATGGGCGCGGCAACCGATGCGCCGGCCGCAGCCGCAGGCACGGGCGAGACCGCGCGGTCCGCCGAACATTCATGAGCGTTGTGTTGTGTGTTGAGTTGTGTTGCGTTGGCACGGAGGCACATCATGAAAGACGTCGACGAACAGTTCAATCATCCTCATCCTCAGCCCGTCAGGCACAGCGATAACGAAAAGAGCAAGCTGCCGCAGCGCGCCGCCGATGCGCAGCGGCCGAAGAAAAAACCCGAAGGCGAGCCGCCGGTCGAGTAACGAGGGGCGGCGCCACGCCGTTCAGTTCGCGCGGAAACACTAAAACGCTGCCAGCCCGAAAGGCTGGCAGCGTTTTAGTGATGCATGCAAACCGCTGGCACAGGCGACCGACGTCACGTCAGACAATCAGAAGTCGGTGCTGACCGACAACAGGAACGTACGCGGTGCGCCCTGGGTCAGGTACGTCGTCGCGCCGTAGGCCGACACGGCTGACCAGTACGCCTTGTTCGTCACGTTCTGCACGGTGGCGCGCAACGTCGTCCTCTTGCCGTAGATGGACGTCTCGTAACGCGCCCCCAGGTCGAAGCGGTTCCACGACGGGATCGACAGCGTGTTGGCCGCGTTCGCTTCCTGCGCGCCGGTATGGATCCAGCGCGCGTTGACCGCGAGCCCCGGCACCATCGGAATGTCGTAATCGGCGCCCAGATTGAACAGGAAAGTCGGCACGCCCACCGGACGGTTGCCGTCGTAGGTTCCGCCTTGTGTGTTCTCGAGCGTCGCGTCCATCAGCGAAGCGCCGGCCAGCAGACGCAGGCCCTTGAGCGGCTCGCCGTGCACTTCGGCTTCGAGACCGCGATGGCGTTCGTTGCCGTTCAGGCCATAGATATGCGTGGCCGGGTCGGTGAACGCCGACGGCTGTTCGATCTGGAAAGCGGCAAACGACGCACCGAGCCTTTCGGTGTCGTACTTGACACCCACTTCCCACTGCTTCGTGCGGACCGGCGCCAGTTGTTGACCGTAGTTCAGCGTGCCCGCCGGCGCGATGCTGCCCGCGGCCAGCGCTTCGCTGCGGTTCGCGAAGATCGACACGTTCTGCGTCGGGCGCAGAACGAGGCCGAACAGCGGCGTCGTGATGCCGTCGCTGTAGTTGCCGCTGCCGATGCCCGTGTTGTCGTAGTTGGCCGTCGCGATCTGCTGGCGACGCGCGCCGACCGTGAACAGCACCCGGTCATGCAGGAAGCCGAGCGTATCGGACGCGGACACGCTGCGGATCACCGTGGTGGCCGTCATGCCCGGATCGGCCAGGTTGCCGCCTGACATCGTCGTGGCCGGGTAAGGCGTCTGCACCGTGTTGTAGAGCGAGACCGGGCCCATGAAGGCGTAGGTCCACGCGGAGTTGGTGTTCTCGCTCGTGATGGCGCCGCCCGCCGCAACCCTATGCGAGACCGGGCCAGTGTCGAAGCGGCCGCGCACGCCGACTTCGGCGGAGCTCGAATTCTGGTTGTACGGCACGCCGAGACGGGCACCGGTGACGCCGGTCGACGAATAGGTCGGCGAGTAGTACTCACCTTGCTCGACCGTGCGGCGCACACCGCCGGTCGCATAAGCGGTCCAGCCCGGCAGGAAGTCGTATTCGGCCTTCAGGATGCCGACGGTGTCTTCGAGGTTCGTGTACGACCAGTTCTGCGCGTAGTTGTACGTTGCCGGCGGCACGGCGGGAATCGCGTCGGTGAAGTAGACGACCGGGCGGCCGTCGCTGACGTGCTCGCGCTGATACAGGAAGTCGCCGGACAGACGCAGCTTGTCGCCGCGCCAGTCGAGCGCGACGGCCGTAGTGTTGTCGCGGCGGTGTTCGCCGTCGATGCTCGTCTCGCCGTCACGATTCGCCTGGTTCACGCGAATCCCGAACTGGCCTTCGCTGCCGAAGCGTCGGCCGACGTCCACGTGCGCGCCGAACTCGCCGGAGCCGCTGGTTGCGAGTGTCACGTTGGTGGTCGGCGTGTCCTCCGCTCGCTTCAGCTGCACGTTCACGCCGCCGCCGATCGCCGAGCCCGTCGGCGAAGCACCGTTCAGGAACGCGTTGGCGCCCTTGAACACGTCGACCCGCTCGACCGCCGCGGTCGAGACCAACTGGCGCGGCGTAACGCCGTACAGACCGTTGATCGAGATGTCGTCGGCATTGAGCTGGAAGCCGCGAATCACGAACACTTCCGAGAAGTTGCCGTAGCCGTACGCGGTTCGCACCGACGGGTCGTTTTCGACCACATCGGCGAGCGTGCGCGCCTGCTGATCCTTGGCGCCTGCTGATCCTTGGCGCCTGCTGATCCTTGATCAGCTTGGCCGTGTAGGTCGTCATGCTGAACGGCATGTCGATGTTGCGCTGCTTGCCGAGCACACCGTAGTCGGCGCCGCGCGCGACCTGGCCGCCCGCGTATGTCGGCGACAGGTCGCCGGGCAACTCTTCGACGGCGGCCGCCTGAACCTTGATGGCGGGCAGCGTGCCGTCGGCGGCGGGGGCGGAGTCGGTGGATTGAGCGAACGCGCTGGCCGGGACACTGAAAGCGACGGCGATGGCGGCGAGGATGGTGGCGCGATGCAGAGTGGCTTGAGCAGGCGTGGCCTGCGGGCGATTCCAGCGTGAAACGGACATGAATTGGAAAGTAGGCGTGGTCGTCGATCTTCCGTCCCGGGGCGCTAGTTGGAATCCGGGCGGCATTTTTCCTGGTTGCACGCGCGGACGATGTCATTTATGTAAGCAGTCCGAGCGCGAGACGAAAGGTTCGGCGGAAGTACAGTGCAAATAGGAATCATTCCCATTATAGAAGCGCAACGATTTACAGAACTGATGGCAAAAGTGGAGGTTTTGATGACGTCAAGCCGCCGCGACGCGCCGGTTTGACGCCGCCGCAGCCGCGGTACAGCGCTTGCTACCTACCCAAAGGTTTACTCGCAGGCCGCCATACATGCCACGAAATCCGACAACCTGCCAGAGGTGGAGCGCCCGAGAGGTCCAGCTATTGCACGGCGTGCCGCGCGTGCTCGTCATCGACGACAACGAGAACGCCGCCGAAGCGCTTGCCACCTGGCTTTCCTACGAGGGCGTCGAGGCGCGCGCCGCGACCGGCTGCACGGCGGCGCTGCACTGCGTGCGCAACTGGGTGCCCGACGTCGTCGTGCTCGACATCATGATGCCGGAGCGCGACGGCTACGAAACGGCGAGCGCGCTGCGCCGCTATCTGCCGACGCACAGCCTCGGCATCGTCGCGTTTACGTCGCTAGACGAGGACCACGTGAGGCAAACCGGCCGCGAGCGCCACAACTTCGACGGTTATTGCCAGAAGGGCACGGCGCCGGCCGCGCTGCTCGCACTGCTGCGAGGGTTGTGGCGCGGCTAGCGATGGGGCGCGCGTCGATAAAAAAACGCGGCGGCGTGGGCATCGCTCCACACCGCCGCGCTTTTCAACCGCGCTTTTTTGTCGGACCCGCAACCCGCCGCGCTCAACTGCTCAGCTCTTTCGCGCGGTCTGTATCCAGCCGGCTTGCACGCCGAACTGCGCGATCTGTTTCGCGACTGCATCGGCGAGGCGCTTTGCATCGTCCGACACGCCCGCGCGCTTCGTTTCGGTCACGCCGTGCAGGCCCGCGCCGGCCGCTGCCGCGGTCGCGACGGTGCCGGCCGCCGCGCCGACCCCGGCGGTTTCGACCATGCCGGGCATCTTGCCGCTGTCCGCGTTGGCCGTGAAGCTCTGCACGACACGCGGCGTGCCGCCCGCGGGCTGGTAGACGATCCGCACCGCGCTGCTCACCTCGCTCTTGCCCGCGCCCAAGCCGATCAGCGTGCGGCGGCGGCGATTGCCGGCGTCGATCGTCTCGAAGCTGCCTTGCACGAGCAGCACGTTCTGGCCGGCGGGCACCGGCGCGTCGGTGCGCACCGCGTGCAGACCCATCGCCTGCAGCTGATGGACGATCTCGTCGGCGACCTGCTCGCGCACCTGGGCGGCATCGGCAACCTGCTGCTGCGCGCCCGACGAGCCCGACATCTGCATCTTCAGTTTTTGCAGCATGCCGCCGTTGTCGAGCTTGACCTGCTGCGGATCGGCATCGAACGTGTAGACGTAGATCGTGTCCGGGTGCATCGTCGATTGCGTGCCTGCGTCGGCCGTCGCGGACGTGCTCGTCGCGCTCAGATTCGTGACGCTGGCGCCGGCGCAGCCGCTCAGCAGCGCGCCGCCGCACACGAATGCCATGCAGGTGAAACGAGCGGCGTTCTTTTTGATGAAGTTCACTGAAGTCAACATGATGATCCTGTGGTCGGCACGCGGTGCCAGTCTGTTCGAGTCCATCGCCGATGATCGGGCAACCGGGGGATCGTCGATCATCGGCGAAGGGATTCGCACGTGAAGCCTTTCGATCTCATGCGTCTGTGATTCGTCACGCACCGGCAGCGAACGAAGTATGGGTGAGCGGCTCGCCGAACTCCATTCAACAATTATTTCGAGCGATGTCACGGCGAAACGAAGAAGAGCGCGCGGACGTCGAGCCGCCGATCAGCTCAAAGCGAGCTTGACGATGCAGCACAGGACGAAAACTAGCAGGGCGGCGGCAATGGCCATGTCCAGCGGATAGCGCATTCCTTCACCCTGCCCTGACGTTGCGGAGCTCCTATCGTAATCACCTGACGGAAGATGAAAAGCATCAGTGAAGCGCCAATGTGGGACAGGCAACGTAGTCCCGGAAAGCCGCGCGGGGCGGGGCTGCGGGAGCGCACGGACGAGATGCGGCGATGGAGCGGTCGCTCGAACGCGCTCGCATGCTCCGGCGCAAAGAAAAAGCGCCACGTGGCGCGGCGCTTTATTCGCAATTCGCGATGAAAATTTATTGCGGTTGTGCCGCTGGCTGACCCGGCGGCGTGCCATGCGGCGCCTTGTTCGCCGCCACGAGATCTTCGGCGAGACTCGTGCGTAGCGTCGCGATCGCCTGCTCGGGATTGGCGGGCTTCAGCTGCTCCCGTGCGAGCGAGTCGTACACGTAGTGACGCAGCATCCGATCCTGGGTCTTGTTCAGAACCTCGTGGTAGACGGCGACGATCTCGCCTTCATGACCGTTTAGCGCGTATAGACGGCGCAGTTGTTCGAGATCATTGATCACCGCGAAAGCTGGGCTCGGGTGACCCATCATCGGACCATGCCCCGGCGGCCCGTCGCCGCGCGGGCCGCCGTCGTGCATAGCGGCGGGCGGGGACGGCGGCATGCCGTCGTCGGCGAGCGCGGCCGTCGCGATGATGCCAAGAACCGCGGCCACGGCCGCGCCGAAGAATGCGTTTCTCATGATGTCGCTCCCATCGAAAACAGCGCCGGCGCCACGATGGACCGGCTCCTCGCAACGATAGTCGACCCGCTGATTCGTCGGGTTACGAAAACCATTCAGTAACTTTCCGAGCCTTTCGCGGCGCGCGGCCAAGCGGCGCGCGGCTCTGCGGCGCAGACCCCGAAGCGACGCACGTTGCCGTGAACCGGTTTTCGCCAGGGTGAGTCCGCTGGCGCAACCCAGCCGGATAGCGCATGATTGCTCCGATGTGCCGTGCGACCCCAAAAGCACCTTGCTGTGGCGGCACGCGCGGCACACGCAGCCGCCGGCATCGGCGTCGCGCCTGGTGCGGGCGACGCCGAGGCGATGAGTCTTCAACCGCAAGGAGGATTTCGCATGGACCGACCCGATGCAGCCAATCCGTTTGGCGATCTAACCAAAATGCTGGAGCAGTTCAAGCTCCCCGGATTCGACGTGCCCGCCATCATGGAAGCGCGCCGAAAGGACATGGAAGCGCTGGTTCAGGCGAATCAGACAGCATTCCAGGGGATGCAGTCGCTCGCGCAGAAACAGGCCGACATGCTGCGCACCACGCTGGGCGAGCTACAGGCGCTGACTGCGCAGCTCACGGCGGCCGGCACCGCGCCGTCGACCAAAACCGCGGAGCTGATCCAGCAGAGCCTGCACAAATCGCTCGCCGACATGCAACAGCTCGCACAAGCCGCGTATCAGACGCAGGCGGAGTCGTATGGGGTGATCGCGAAACGCGTCGAGGAGAACGTGCAGGAGTTGAAGTCGCTTCTTCAGCAACCGAAGAAGTAGCGCACGCCGCGTGTTCCGGACGATCTATGAAGCGGAGGGCCGCCAGGCCCTCCGCTTTTTTTTTGCCCCGTCGGGATCTGTGCCGCAAGCCTCATGTAGTCAGAGGAATGCGGACTCCGCCCGCTCGTTATTCGGCAGACGCTTACATCGAAGAACAAACGCTGCTCACGTTCGCAACTTTTACGCGTGGCGGCCGCAATTTTCGCAGTCGGTCAGTTCTAAATGTCAGACGGAAACCGAATAAGCGTCAAAGCATTGTCGCCAAAAGGCTTTGCCCACGCTGATCAAACCTGATCGATCGATTCAGGAACTCCGAACAGTTTCGATCGCGCCGCAAACGATTGCCGCGCGCCATTCCCCTGACTAAAGTTTCGCCTCGCCTTTCCGTAGACGCATTCACGCAGCCCAACCGGCGTGAAGGCAACCGGCTTTGCCGGTCAGGTGTGCGCCCCTAGTCTCGCGTTTGTGATCGGCTACATGCAGGTCGCGGCGTTTCACCTCGAAGGAAATCTCTTGAAACCGATGCTTCTCACCCGCATTGCCTGCGCAATGCTCGGGGCGAGCTGCGCGTTGCCGTTCGGCGCGCACGCGACGCTCGGCCAGAACGCCAGCACCGTCGACAGCGATCAGACGCGCCTGCATGCGGTTGCTCGCGCGGCCAGCGCACAGGGCGCGTATTCAGTGCATGCGCTGACGCTGCCGTCCGGCACCCAGGTGCGCGAATACGTGGCGGCCAACGGCATCGTGTTCGGCGTTGCGTGGGATGGCCCGACGCTGCCCGATCTGAAGGCGATGCTCGGCGCGTCCTTCAATGCCTACGTCGCCGCCAGCGCGGCGCGGCGCGGCGCGCCGCTCGCGGTCTCGACCAGTGACCTCGTGGTGTTCTCGAGCGGCCATCTGCGCGCGTTCACCGGCTACGCCTATCTGCCGCAGGCGGCGCCCGCGGGCGTCGACGTCAGCGTTATTCAATAACGGAGCGAATCATGCGATCCAGGTCTTCGTGGATGACTCTGCTGGGCGCGGCGCCCATCGTGGTTCTGGCGCTGCTGTTGAGCGCGTGCGGCGGCGGGGGCGGCAGCGCGAGCACCACGGCCGATTCGAGCACCTCCAGCAACTCGAACGGTTCGAGCAGCTCGACCAGCTCGTCGGGTTCGACCGTGACCAACACGTCGCCGTCGCCGCAGGTGCTGGCCGCCAACGCGGTGCGCGTGACGGTCGACTCGGGCGTCAGCAACGTGCCGAACATGCCGTTCGTCAGCATCACGATCTGCGCGCCCGGCACCAGCAACTGCCAGACGATCGATCACGTGCTCGTCGATACCGGCTCGTGGGGCGTGCGCGTGTTCGCGTCGCAATTGCCCGCGTCGATGAGCCTGCCGCAGCAGAAGGACGGCTCGGGCAACCTGGTTGCAGAATGCATGCAGTTCTTCGACGGCTACACGTGGGGCGCGGTGAAGCTCGCCGATGTGCAGATCGCCGGCGAAAAAGCCGCTGCGCTGCCGATCCAGGTGATCGATCCGGGCTACGCGTCGCTGCCGGGCGATTGCGCGGCCGTCGGCGCGGCGCGCAACACGCCGGCCGCCTTGCAGGCGAACGGCATTCTCGGCATCGGCGTGTTCAAGCACGACTGCGGCGCGAACTGCGTGCAGCAGGCGATCCCCGCGACCTACTATGGTTGCAGCGGCACCAGCTGCACGTCGATACCGCTCGCGCAGACGTACCAGGTCGCCAATCCGGTGCCGTACTTCGCGACCGACAACAACGGCTCGATGCTCAGTCTGCCGACCGTGTCGGGCGGCGCGCCATCGGTGTCGGGGCAACTCGTGTTCGGCATCGGCACGCAGAGCAACAATGCGCTCGGCGGGGCCCAGGTGGTCGGTGTGAGCCCGTCGAACGGCACGTTCACGACGGTGCAGAACGGCACCACGTATACGCGCAGCATGATGGACAGCGGCTCGACGGGACTCTTCTTCCAGACCACCTTGATGCCGGCCTGCGCGAGCCCGAACAGCGCTTATTACTGCCCGAGCTCGACGCAGCAGTTGAGCGCGATGATCGAAGGCGTGAATGGTACGACGAGCGCGGTGACGTTCAGCGTCGGCAATGCGATGTCGATCGCGCAGACTTATAGCGGCGACTCGGCATTGCCGCTGCTCGCGGGCCCGGCATTCGTCACGTCGACGGTGTTCGACTGGGGGCTGCCGTTCTTCTATGGTCGCAATGTCTATGCGGCGATCGAGCAGCAGTCGACGCCGGGTGGGACGGGGCCTTATGTGGCGTACTGAAGTGGCGAGCCGAGCGCGTGTAGCCGGTTGCTCGCGGCTCGATGATGAGCGTCATATGCGCCCGCTGCCGGCTGGTCCGGCGGCGGGCTTTTTTATGCGCTGGTTGGCTCGCGGATGCCCCGCTTGTCGCGCTTGTCACCCGCTGCCGCGATCACGCGATGCACAAAGCGCAGCTTGTCGACCACCGGCGCGGCGAGCGTGAACGGATAGCCGTCGGGCATGCCGAGACTGCGATTCAGACTGTTCAGCGCATAGGTGAGCGGAAACCAGCGCTTCATCAGATTGCCGAAGCTCGCGTCCTCGACCGGCGTGCGGTCGGTCAGCGTCGGCTCGCTCGGATCGTCGGGCAGCAGCGCGAGGCCGTAAGACGTCGACGTGTCGAGCACGTCGACGATCAGCAGATAGTGCGCCCATGTCTCCGCCCAGTCTTCCCACGGATGCATCGTCGCGTAAGCGCTGATGTACGACGCCTGCCAGTCGGCCGGCGCGCCGTCGCGATAGTAGGCGTCCAGCGCTTCGCCGTAGTCGGCCTGCTCGTCGCCGAACAGCTTGCGAAACGGTTCGAGCCAGCGCGGCTCGGTTTCGATCAGGTGGCGGAAAAAGTAGTGGCCCGTCTCGTGGCGGAAGTGGCCGAGCAGCGTGCGGTACGGCTCGCCCATCGCGGTGCGCACTTTCTCGCGATGCGCGTCGTCGGCCTCGGCGATGTTCAGCGTGATCAGCCCGTTGTCGTGACCGGTCATCACGGGTTTGCCGTCGCCGCCGTCGGCGAGAAACTCGAAGGCGAGACCGCGCTCGGGGTCCGCGTCGCGCGATCGCACGTCGAGGCCAAGCTCGGCCAGCGTGTACAGCAGACGCCGCTTCGCGACTTCGAGCCGGTACCAGTAGAGCCGGTTTTCCGGTTCGCTCAGGTTCGGAATCGTGCTGGTCAACTGGCAGGCGTGGCACAGCGTGTCGGGCGAATCGGCCGGGATCATCCAGTTGCAGACGTTTTCGACCGCGTAGTTGTGGCATTGTCGGAACAGCGCGCCATTCGCCTCGGGATGCAGGCTGCGCCAGCGGCCGTCGCCGGCGTCCCCGAACGCGCTGATTTCCCGCAGTTCAGGCAGATAGCCGAGCAGCGACTCGCAGCGCTCGCAGCGGACGTTCTCGTAGAACACGAGGTGCGCGCAGCGATTACAGTGGAAGGTTTTCATCGGGCGGGCCTCGTGATCGGTGCTATGTCGTTTGCGATGATGAGCCATGGTAAGCGGCATCATCAACGCGATAGCGGACGAAAGCCGGTCGCAATCTTCATGCCGCGATTGCAAGACGTCACCGCTTTAACGCACAGTACGGTCATGATCGTGCATCGGCGCTGCGCCGCTTTGGTGCACGGTCCGAGGCGAGCCCGCGGCAGGGCGCGAGGTACGCCATGCAAACGCAGTTCAGACAACACCAAACGATTCATACGGGTTTGTCCAGCAACGGCATAGAGCTTGCTTTTTTGGCGGGCTGCCCCCTTCGTCGAGGAGTCCGGAGTGTCCATACGCGTCGCGTTGCATCACGTTACTCATTACCGCTATGACAGGCTGGTCACGCTGTCACCCCAGGTCGTGCGGCTGCGGCCCGCGCCGCATTGTCGTACGCCGATCCTGTCGTACTCGATGCGCGTCGAACCCGCGGGGCACTTCATCAACTGGCAGCAGGACGCGTTCGCCAACTATCAGGCGCGGCTCGTGTTTCCCGAGCAGACCCGTGAGTTCAAGGTGAGCGTCGATCTGGTCGCCGAAATGGCCGTCTACAACCCGTTCGACTTCTTTCTCGAACCGTCGGCCGAGCAGTTTCCGTTCGACTACGCGCCGGAGCTGGCGGCCGAACTCGCGCCCTACTGCGTGAAGCGGCCGATGACGCCGCGCTTCGCCGAGTTCGTCGCGAGCATCGACCGCACGCCGGCCGGCACCGCGGACTTCCTGGTGGCGCTGAACCAGCGGCTGCAACGCGAGATCCGCTACCTGATCCGGATGGAGCCGGGCGTGCAGACGCCGGAGGAAACCTTGACCAATGCGGCGGGCTCGTGCCGCGATTCGGGCTGGCTGCTCGTCGAGACGCTGCGGCAGCTGGGCTTCGCGGCGCGCTTCGTGTCGGGCTATCTGCTGCAGCTCGCGCCCGACGTCAGATCGATCGACGGCCCGAGCGGCACCGAGGTCGACTTCACCGACCTGCACGCGTGGTGCGAGGTCTATCTGCCAGGGGCGGGCTGGATCGGGCTCGATCCGACCTCGGGGCTGCTCGCGGGGGAAGGGCACATACCGGTCGCGTGCACGCCGGAGCCGGGCAGCGCGGCGCCGATCTCGGGTGCGGTCGACGAAAGCGAGGTCGAGTTCGGACACACGATGTCGATCGAACGCGTGCTCGAGTCGCCGCGCGTCACGAAGCCGTATAGCGAAGCCGCGTGGCGCGACGTGCTGAAGATGGGCGCGCGGGTCGACTACGAACTCGCCGACATGGACGTGCGACTGACGATGGGCGGCGAGCCGACCTTCGTATCGGTGCGCGATCGCGACGCCGCCGAATGGAACACCGACGCGCTTGGACCCACCAAGCGCGGCTACGCGGTCGCGCTGATGGACCGGCTGCGCGACCGCTACGGCGCGAACGGCTTCCTGCATATCGGCCAGGGCAAGTGGTATCCGGGCGAGCAACTGCCGCGCTGGGCGATGTCGCTGTACTGGCGCGCCGACGGCGAGCCGTGCTGGCACAACCCGGCCCTGTTCGCCGACGAACGCGAGCCGGGCCGCTACACGGCCGCCGACGCGCAACGCTTCATCGCGCATCTGGCCGCGAAGTTGTCGCTCGACGCCGACTGCATCCAGCCAGGCTACGAAGACACCTTGTACTACCTGTGGCGCGAGCGTCGCCTGCCGGTCAACGTCGATCCGTTCGACGCGCGTCTGGACGACGAGCTCGAACGCGCGCGACTGCGGCGCGTGTTCGACGCCGGGCTCGCGAGCCCGGCGGGCTACGTGCTGCCGCTCGGCCGCGAGCGCGGCGCGCCGGGCATCGCGCCGACGTGGATCACGGGCCGCTGGTTCTTCCGCGACGAACGCATGTATCTGATTCCCGGCGATTCGCCGATGGGCTACCGGCTGCCGCTCGAATCGCTGCCGTGGGTGTCGAAGACCGACTATCCGTATCAGCACGCGCACGATCCGTTCGCACCGCCGCAGCCGCTGCGCACGGCCGCGCAGTTGCGCGTGCAGTACGAAGGCGGGCGCGAGGGCCGGCAGGTCGCCGAGGAACAGACCAGCGCGCGGCAGGCGGCCGCGCTGTCGCTGCCGGCGGCCGATCTGCTGAGCGGCATGCCGCACGGCGGCGTGCTTGCGTATGCGCCGCAGCGCCATGACGAATCGCTGCCCGCGCGTGGCGAATCGTCGAAGGACACGCTGCGTACCGCGCTGTGCGTCGAGGTGCGCGACCCGAAACGCGCGGCCGGCCCGGAAGCCGAAGCCGATTCGTTCGGCAGCGGCCGTACGCTGCTGCACGTATTCATGCCGCCGCTGACCGATCTCGACGACTATCTCGACCTGCTCGCCGCAGTCGAAGCGACGGCCGCGGAGCTGAAGATGCAGATCGTGCTCGAAGGCTATCCGCCGCCGCGCGATCCGCGTCTGAAAGTGCTGCAGGTGACACCGGACCCCGGCGTGATCGAAGTCAACATTCATCCGGCCGCGAACTGGGACGAGCTCGTCGATCACACCGAGTACCTTTATCAGTCGGCCGCGCACAGCTATCTGAGCAGCGAGAAGTTCATGCTCGACGGGCGCCACACTGGCACCGGCGGCGGCAATCACTTCGTGCTCGGCGGCGCGACGCCGGCCGACAGCCCGTTCCTGCGCCGGCCCGATCTGCTCGCGAGCCTGATCGCGTACTGGCACAACCATCCGTCGCTGTCGTATCTGTTCTCGGGGCTGTTCATCGGACCGACGAGCCAGGCACCGCGCGTCGACGAAGCGCGCAACGATCAGGTCTACGAACTCGAGATCGCGTTCTCCGAACTGCAACGCCAGGTCGATCTGCTCGGCGGTCGCGACAGCGGCAACCCGCCGCCGTGGATGATCGACCGCGCGCTGCGCAACATCCTGATCGACGTGACCGGCAACACGCACCGCGCCGAGTTCTGCATCGACAAGCTGTATTCGCCCGACGGCCCGACCGGCCGCCTCGGCCTGCTGGAGCTGCGCGGCTTCGAGATGCCGCCGCACGCGCGCATGAGTCTCGTGCAGCAACTGCTGCTGCGCGCACTGGTCGCGCGATTCTGGCGCATGCCGTACACGCAGCGGCTCACCCGCTGGGGCACCGAGTTGCACGATCGCTTCCTGCTCGGCACTTTCGTGAAGATGGATTTCGACGACGTGCTCGCCGAGCTCGGCGAAGCCGGCTTCGCCTTCGATAGCGCGTGGTTCGCGCCGCACTTCGAGTTCCGCTTCCCGCTCGTCGGCGAGATGACGCTGAGCGGCATCGACCTGACGATCCGTAATGCGCTCGAACCATGGCACGTGATGGGCGAGGAGGGCGCCAGCGGCGGCACGGTGCGCTATGTCGATTCGTCGGTCGAGCGGCTCGAGGTGCGCGCGCTCGGGTTGAACGGCAATCGTCACGTGCTGAGCGTCAACGGCGTGCCGGTGCCTTTGCAGCCGACCGGCCGCGTCAGCGAGTACGTGGCCGGCGTGCGTTTTCGCGCGTGGTCGCAGCCCTCGGCGCTGCATCCGACGATCGGCGTACACGCGCCGCTCACGTTCGACCTCGTCGACACATGGAGCGGCCGCTCGCTCGGCGGATGCCAGTATCATGTCGCTCATCCGGGCGGGCGCAACTATCAGACCTTCCCGGTGAACGCCTACGAGGCGGAAAGCCGGCGACGCGCGCGCTTCTTCGCGTCGGGTCATACGCCCGGGCCGCTCGCCGTGGGCAGACCGCAGCGCAGCCGCGAATTTCCGTTCACGCTCGATCTGCGCCACAGTTGAAAAACACGCATCACTGACAGCAAACGACCTTGGCCTTTCAATCGACTTTGCCCTTCGAAGCGTCCGCCATGCCGGCGGACGCTTCGTCCCTGTTGCGATTGCTGCCGGGTCATGACGGACATTGGGACGAGCTGCGCGACGCGTCGGGCGCGCTGCGCGAGCCCTGGCGGCAGTTCTTCGCACTGCTCGACGAGGACGGCGTGGCGCGGCTCGCGGACCATCACGCGTCGATCGCGCAGCAGATCCGCGACAACGACATCAGCTACAACGTCTACGCGGACAACGGCAAGTCACGGCCATGGGCGCTCGACCTCCTGCCGTTCCTGATCAGCGAGGCCGAGTGGGCGCACCTCGAGCGCGGCGTCGCGCAGCGCGCGCATCTGCTCAACGCGATCGTTGCCGACATCTACGGACCGCGGACGCTGCTCGAAGATGGCCGACTGCCGCCCGCGCTGGTGTTCGGCCATCCGGGCTATCTGCGTTCGGTGAAGGGCTTCACGCCGCCCGGCGGTCAGTATCTGCAGGTCGTCGCGCTCGATCTCGCGCGTACGCCGGGCGGCGAGTGGAGCGTGATCGCGCATCGCACCGAGGCGCCGTCCGGTCTCGGCTACGCGCTCGAAAACCGCCTGATCGTGTCGACGCTCCTCGCGGAGCCGTTCCGCTCGCTGCGCGTGAGCCGGCTCGCGCCGCTCTATTCGCAACTGATCGCGACGCTCGTGCAGGCCGCGCAAGCGACGATGCGCAACGAGGAAAGCGCCGACGCGTCACCGCATATCGCGCTGCTCACGCCTGGGCCGTACAGCGAAACCTATTTCGAGCATGTGTTTCTGGCGCGCTATCTCGGCGTCACGCTGGTCGAAGGCAAGGATCTGACCGTGCGCGGCGACCGGCTCTATCTGAAGACCCTGGCCGGCCTCGAACGCGTGCACGTCGTGCTGCGCCGTCTCGACGACGCATTCTGCGACCCGATCGAACTGCGCGCCGATTCGACGATCGGCGTGCCGGGGCTGTTGCAGGTGATGCGCGCGGGCAATGTGATCGTGTCGAACGTGCCCGGCTCGGGGTTCGCCGAGTCGCCGGCGTTGCACGGTTTCATGCCGGGTATCGCCGAAGCGTTGCTCGGCGAAGAGCTGCTGCTGCCCGGCGTGCCGACCTGGTGGTGCGGCGAACGGGCCGCGCGCGAGCATGCGTTCGCGCATCTCGACGACGCGTTCATCGTGCCGACCTGGCCGCTCACGGGACGCGACACGCCGCCCGGCATCGAAGGGGGCAGGCAGCCGCTCGCGACATGGCGCGAGCGCATCGACGCGTTGCCCGACGCGTTCACGATCCAGCAGGAGCAGCGCTTTTCCTGCACGCCGCGCTTCGAGGAGGGCACGATCGGCGGAAGGCCGTCGGTGCTGCGCGTCTATGCGATTGCCGACGTCAACGGCGGCTGGCACGTGATGCCGGGCGGTTTTACGCGCATGGCCGCGGAGCGTCAGACCACGGTATCGATGCAGCACGGCGGCAGCAGCGTCGATACCTGGGTGCTGTCGAGCCAGCCGAGCTCGACGTTCACGCTGCTGCCTTCGCCGATGCAGCCCGCCGATCTCACGCGCAAGCATCGCACGGTATCGAGCCGCGCCGCGGAGAACCTGTTCTGGGCGGGCCGCTACGGCGAGCGGGCGGAAAACAACGTGCGTCTGCTGCGGCTGATTCTCGGCTCGCTCGAAGGCAACGACGCCGATTCGATGTTCGCGACGCTGGTCGAACTCGCGACATGGTGCGGCCTCGTGCAGTCGGGCGACCTGGCGTCGCCGCACGGGCTGCCGTCGCCGCAGACGTTCGAGCGCGCGCTCGTCGCGAATCTCGGCGAGAGCGCGGGCAGCGTCAGCATCAGCCAGAACCTCAATTGCCAGGCGCGCGCGAACGGCGAGGTGCGCGGGCGTTTGTCGAATGATCATTGGCGCATGATCCTCGCGGCGCGCAACGACTTTCAGGACGCGTTGCAGGAATTGCTGCCGGCCGTGGACGCGGGCAACGGCGGTGCGGGCGCCGCGAGTAGCGGTAGTGCGTTCGATCGCTACGACCGCGTGACGCTCGCAAATGCGCTCGAGCGTCTGTCGGTGCAACTATCGGCGATCAGCGGCGCGCAAGGCGACCGCATGACGCGCGATGAAGCGTGGCGGCTGCTGTTCGTCGGGCGTCATATCGAACGCGTCGCGACGATGGCCGCGTTCATGCGCGGCGTCGCCGTGAACGGCCAGCTCGCGACGCCGGCCGGCTTCGATCTGCTGCTGCAAATGTTCGACAGCACGCTCACGTATCGCTCGCTGTATCCGGGACGTTTCGAAGTACCGGCGCTGCTCGATCTGCTCGTGATCGAACCGCATAATCCGCGTGGCATTTATGGCGTGTACGAGCGCCTGCGCAACAAACTCGACGAGATCGCCATCGCGGCGGGCAGCGTGCGGCATCGGCCGTTCGCGGAGCTGCTGCCGCCCGTCGAATCGCTGCCGACGCTCGAATCGCTGTGCGAGGTCGACGAACAGGGCTCGTATGGCAAGCTGATTGCGCTGTGTGATCAGATCGGCGGCTTCGCCAACGCGGCCGCGCATGAGATCAGCGCGCGCTATTTCAGTCACGCGACCACGGTTGCCTCGCAGGTGTGGGCATGAAGAACGCGTCGACGGTGCTGTCTGTTTCGCATCGCACTGTTTACCATTACTCGACGTATGTCGAAACCGCGCAGCATCTGGCGACGATCCGGCCGCTCGCGTGTCCGTGGCAGCGTGTGATCTCGCGCAGCGAGCGCATCGAGCCGCAGCCGTCGTATCAGCATAGCCGCATCGACGCGTTCGGCAACGACGTGCTGTACTTCGCGCTCGATACACCGCACGAGCGCCTGCAGCTCGTCAGCGAAACCACGGTCGCGCTGACGCCGCGCTGGACCGACCTCGACGCCGAGGCCACCCCGCCCTGGGAGACGGTGGCCGAGGCGCTGCGGTTTCGCGTGGGCGGCGCGTTCCGTGCCGAGGCGGAGTACTGCTTCGCTTCGCCGAATATTGCGCTACGGCCGTCGCTGCGCGCGTATGCGTTGCCGAGCTTCACGCCCGGCCGGCCGCTCGTCGCGGGCGCGATCGATCTGATGCATCGGATTCACGAGGACTTCGCGTACAAGCCGTCGGCGACGCTGTTCGATACGCCGGCCGAACGCGCGTTTGAGCTGAAGAGCGGCGTGTGTCAGGATTTCGCGCAGGTGATGATCGGCTGTCTGCGCTCGCTTGGCTTGCCCGCACGCTATGTCAGCGGCTATCTGCGCAACGATCCGCCGCCGGGACACCCGCGCCTGATTGGCGCGGATGCTTCGCACGCCTGGGTGTCGGTGCATTGTCCGGCTAGCGGCTGGATCGATCTCGATCCGACCAATGACGTGCTCGCCGATCTGGATCATGTGACGCTCGCGATCGGGCGCGATTACAGCGATGTGTCGTTACTACGCGGGACGATTCTCGGCGGCGGCGCGCATCGGATGGAAGTCGGGGTGACGGTGCTGGAGTTGTGATTGCGGGCGCGGTTCGGTGCCGGTATTGGACCGAGGTCGGCCAACTATTCGCCCCGCAACTCATTGTCGAGCAGAACGCGAATAAAGCCGAATCGCGTTGACTGTCTGTGGCCCGGAACGCTGATCGACCAGCTACGATTATTGGCCTTCTCGCGCAATTCAGGCTCCGCTAGAAGTCCTGCTGTGACTGTCGAGGAAAGACACGAACGCCGCAACCTGCTGGAGCTCATGATCCAGATCGGCGGACAGCATCGCTGGCTACATAGCGACATTCGATGGAGTAAATATCGCACCATGAGTAGACAACCGATTTTGCGCGGTGGCCTTCTCGCGGCATTGCTTGCCGTGTGGTTTTGCTTGGGACGCCCGGTTATTGCTTGTACTATCGGAGAGGTAGCGGCTATTGAGTTGCCATTCAACACGGTTGAACTTTCAAAGGAAAATCGGCGCGCAATCGCAGAGGCGGTGGAAGAGGCAAAGAAGTGGCCTGACGTGCAGATTCAGGCGATTGTGATGGCCGGTGCATATATTGGCGAGCACGATCTTGACGTCTTGCAGGAGCGCCGCGGGGAAAACGTGCAAGCGTATTTGAGGAAGCTCGGTATCAGAAGTGAGAATATCTATATCGTGCCGAAAACTCTTACGGATGGGTTCGTGGTGAAGCGGGCTGACGGTGAACTAGCTGTCCGCCAGATCGAAGTCGAGTTGCATCCGATCTGTAAAGGTAGCTGCGCATGGATGTGCAACGATCCAAGAGTGACCCCACGCACCAGGGTTATCAACACGTAAGCACACGAATAGGGTCCGGCCTCGGCGGGGCCTTTTCATTCCAGCGTGAAACAGAATCACAGATCGCGCGCCGAGACATGCAGCGACCGGGCACCACCACGACCGAGCATAGGCGATATCACCGATGAACTCGATGTCGGTCAGCACGAAGCCGTTAGGACCCATCCAGCTCAGTTCAACATCCTGCAGCGGCGGCAGCGGTTGCGTATCTGCCGAGCCGGATTGCTGGAAGCTCGCCACCTTGCTGGTGCGCTTGTATTGCGCGGACTGTTCGTGATTGATGGTTACGTCGCCGCTTACGGGCTCGGCAGCTTCGATATCGCGTTTGTGCCGGTCTTCGCCGCGCTTGCGCATCGGTGGGTGGCAAGTACTCTCATGGGCTTCGTAATGGCTATCAGGATCAGGAATTCTCGGCACGGGGACAGCGCGAACAATTCCGGCGCCTTTACCGCGTGACTTGCAGAACCCCCATCATTGTCACAGCGTTTCGCCGCGCGATATCGCGATAGCAGTTGTTGAACAGGACGTGTGTGCGCGCCGTGCGCCCCGCAATGTCCTCAATCGGTGGCGCGAGTTCGCGAAGATCGTCGTCGCTATAGTCATGGTTGAACCGTTCCGCCGCCGACTCGGCGCCGCTCAATGTCGACGCGTTGCGGCCATGCAGCCGTACGATCGCGAGTTCGGGCGACGTCGCTTCCCAAACTGAGTGCGCGCGCTTCGTCACGCCTTCCGGCGCACCGACAATCACGTGAACGAACCCGCGTTCACGCTCCATCGCAAGGGTTGACTCGCGGTGCTTATCGCTGAACCGGCTCTCGTGCCGAAATTCGAACGCGGTCACAAACGGGTGCATGCGCTCGGCGCAGTGCTCGACGTGCCTCATCGCTTTCGGTACTGCGGTTATCCAGTTCGGAAACTGGAATAGCACCGCGCCGAGTTTGCCCGCCACACGTGCAGTGGCTGCAGGGCCGCAAAGAAGCGCGCCCACAGTTCCTCGATAACTGGCGGCGGTACATCCTTGTAATAGAGATTCTTCTTGCCTGCTAGGCCATGCTGCCCCCGTTCATGCCGCAGGAAAAAGGAATTCGCTGGATGAGTGCCAGGGTTTGCTGAACTCGAAGGCGTGGAATTCATTGGATTGCAGGGCATGCCCATCGTGACCAAACCCGCCAGAAAGCAGCAATCTCCCTCCCGTCTCGCTGTAGACGCTCTCCAGTATGAACGCCTCGCGCTTGCCGCCTTCCATCTTTGCGACCGGCAGGGGCAGCAACTCCGACATCTGATTACACTTGCGACCTCGATGTTCAGGAGTCTTGCTGTGACTGTCGAGGAAAGACACGAACGCCGCAACCTGCTAGAGCTGATGATCCAGATCGGCGAGAACTACCACGCGACCAACCGCTGCGATCAGGAACTGTTCACGGTGCTTGCGCTCGACGCCAAGGGGCTTCCTAACCGCCAACTGACACCGGCGGACGCGGCAGCGATTCTCGCTGACGCTGCGCAGGGCGCGAACGGGAAACTGGCGGCTATGGACGCCTCATGGACAAAGCACTAACCGGCGTCGATGACTTACGGAAAAAGCGGCTCAATGCCGCTTTTTTTGTTGACGGTGATATTGGAAAACTGCACCTGAAAATGAGATAGGCAGAGCAATTGTGAAATTCCGTCAAAACGGTTTTATCTCGAATTAAAGTAATTGACCGTGTCACGTTTTGGACGGTTAATTCGTCGGGTGTGTTCCGGAAAATCAGCAGAGGTCAGATGGAACAACAGAAACAGGATGAAACCGGGGGCAAGGAAGAGTGCCAGCTTTGCCGTATCACCTATTCAATCTACTCTAACTTTCCGCGAATGCCATCCGCGATGGCGCTCAACGCCGAAACCGGCGAATGGTTTCCGTTCGATAGGCTGAAGTCGTATTCGAACGGTTACGACATGGCTGAAGCCCTGGGTTACGCATGGGCGTGCGATTGTCGCGAGCGTGCCCCCAAGCGGTTCAATGAGCAGTTCGAGCTAAGAGACTCCACCGGCAAGCGACAGACGGGGGTGCGTTACCGGATACGCGTCGGTTCGAGGGTCATCGCGAAAGGTGTCACCGATTTTCAGGGGCGTACCCAGCGTGTTTCGACAGATAACGCAAAGCAGGTGTCTATCGAAGTTGCCGGGCCATAGCGGTGGACAGCAGGTAAGTCTCTTATCACGGGAGAGCAGATGACAAATGAATTCTTGAACAAAAATAGCCAATACCTCAAGACCGACGAGAATGAAGAATGGACCGAGATCGGCACAGCCATTACCAATACAACTCCTGGGTCAATATCCAATGTCGTAATCAATACGACGCCTATCTGTCCAAACATGAGCAACAAGGAATTCCGAAAGGAGGTCATGCGTGCCCGCGATATTGGTGTGGAGTTGGTCAAGCGACGCATCGAGGGTCTGGCGCGTTGGGACGAGAAGGAGCGGGCGCGCGTGACAACTTTCTTTGCCCGCGCAGACGACGCTACAAAAAAGGTACTGAGCGATGGACTGCCGCGATTGCTCGCGGCCATGCAGCAGCTAGTGCCAGAAAAGATCGTACGATTTGACAGTGAAACGAATAGGATGCTGTCGTGTGTACCCAAGCCGGATTCGGGTAAGAATCACGCCGCGGTCTGTAAGCCAGATTCGGAAAAGCGGGTTATTGCTATCTATTCCGCGTTTTGCGGCAGTCCATTTGGCCAATTGTGGAAACCGTGCAAAATAAAAACAATAATCCACGAATGTACGCACTTCACGGATACGTTTAATTCGCGAGACGAGATCTATGTCGATACGGAATCCGGGGCGCGAATATGGGCGGAAAATCATCGAGAAAAGGCGATTCGAAACGCGGATAGCATAACCGGATATATAGCAACTTTCGATAAAGACGTAGAGGAAAAGAAATGAGCTTTCGCTACCGCACACTTGTCGCTGTGCTTAGCTTATGCGCTGGTCTTTGCGGACCAGTTTTCGCAGAACAATCAATCAACGCCGTGGCGAAGCATAGGCCATCCAGCACTGGATGTCGCTTCGTGGAGCACGTTGAACTGCAATTGCCGTTCAACACCATTGCGCTCTCGAAGGATAACCGGCTGTCAATCGAAAAGGCTGTGAAAGAGACGAAGAAATGGCCGGACGTGAGGATTCAGGCAATTGTAATCGCTGGCGCATATATCGGCGAGCGCGATCTGGATATCTTGCAGGATCGCCGTGGCGAGGTGGTGAAAGGATATCTGAGGAAACTTGGAATCCCGAGTGCAGACATATATGTAGAGCCTAAAACTTTGACCGATGTGTTTGCGCAAAAACTTCCCGATGGTAGCACTCGTGTTAGTCAAATCGAAATCGAATTAAGTCCGATTTGCAAGGGTAGCTGCGAATGGATGTGCGACGATCCACGGCTTTGGCCACCTACCACGCCTACCAACCCGTAAGCACACGAACAGGGCCCCGCCTCGGCGGGGCCATTTGAAGGTAGATCACGCAGGCAAGCGGCACCACCACGACTGGGCATAGGCGACGTCACCGATGAACTAGATGCCGGTGAGCACAAAGCCGTTTGGCCGCGAGTGTCGCAAAATGGCCGAACTGAGCCGGACCATCAGACATCGTCTGCCCGACCAAGTCCAGACTTCTACACCTGAAGAACTCATTGGCTGTTCGCTTGGGTTGCGAAGACTTCCATGGGGAATTCAGGCAATGGCGCTTCGTTCACCGCGCAGCGAACGCCTGCATCCATTCCAGTCTTCAGCCGAATGCCGCAGCAGCAGATGACCAAACATCACTACTTTCGGCGCGTAAACCGCATTGGGCGCAGCGGTAAAAGCTTCGGCCGTCAGGGGAGCTTCCCAGTAACATCTGGCCAAGACATGATTGGCAGCAATGTGCCGGTGGGCGACATCCGCGTCAGTCTAGCGATTTCGCGCCGGCAATCAGGCCATCAAGTATCTTCGCCGTGGCTTTGCGGTCCGGATAGGCCCTGCGATTGCTGCTCCCACCGGGTGACTACATCGAGGCGGCGAAAACCATAACGCTGTTCAAGTGCGTCGAGCGTGGCGCAGCGGCGCAGGTCGTCAAAAAGCAGCGAGGACTCACGGAGATTCGATGCACGCGAGCGCCGGCAGGTGGCGGCGCCAGTGCTTCTGTTTTCTTCCGATCACGTGCACGAGTCGTAGTCACGCACTCCGACGGTTCGGTCCATTGGGTAGCTCGTCCGGATACATCTGTTCGGCCGCCAGCCTTGGGACGATCCTCGGCGGCGGCGCGCATCGGATGGCACTGGGGATAACGGTGTTGAATTTGCGATGGCGGGTTCAGTTCGTCGCCGGTATTCAAGTCAGTTCAGACATAATGTAGAAAACGTCGCCGGAGTTCACCCGCTCATGAAGTCTCGTTGCTTGGCAGCAGTTCTCGTCGTTCTCGCTACCGGCTGCACATCGACTCCGGCGAACAATCAGCCGGCGGTCGATACGAACGCCTACATCCTGCACGTTCCAGACGGCGCACCGTCCACTGACTCCACGTCAAGACCACCGAGACTCACTGTCGGCACCAGCTATTCCGACACGCAACTTATTCTGCCTTGGTTCCTCAACGACATCATCAACTTCGTCAACTATCGCTAGTCCGGTGCGCGGGGGCACTCGGGTGACGAGATCACTTTCGGGGTTCCTTCGCCTATCCTTACACTGAGAAATCCTTCAGGCACGCTTTGCGGGAACGGGCGCAGCACCCGATTTCATTTGGCGAACGTGGATGGACACGCGATACTTATAGGCCGTAGTACCCTTCGCAGACTCGGTCAATGGCGGCCGGGCCTGCGTTCGAGCTCTTTCTTCAACTCGCAGCCAGGATCAAAGCCGACGGAATACCAGGCTGGCATTGACGCCCCCAAAAACCAAAGCCATTGGAGATCGCATATTCCGTCGATATCTTGCGGGCCGATCCGCTGACAATGTCGATGCCTTCCGCTGTCGGAACAGGCCGTGTCAAGTTGAGTGTAGGAGGCGCAAGCTGGTCACGCAGCGCAAGCACGGTGAAGATTGCTTCCACGCCGCCAGCCGTCCCAAGCAGATGTCCTGTCGAGGACTTGGTGGCTGACACGGCGGGACCTCGACCTATTCCAAATATAGCCTTTATGGCAGCCAGCTCACTAATGTCGCCTACCGGCGTGGACGTCGCATGGGCGTTCAAACGCCCGATCAGCTTTGGTTCAAGTTTCGCCTGCTGGATCGCCAGTTCCATCGCTCGTCATCCGCCGGCACCGTCTTCGGGCGGAGACGTCATATGGTGTGCGTCGGCGCTCGTGCCATAACCGAGCACTTCCGCAATCGGAGCGGCGCCTCGCCGCAATGCGTGCTCCAGTTCTTCTATGACGAGCATGCCGGCACCTTCTCCCATGACAAAGCCATCTCGTCCAGCGTCGAACGGGCGGGATGCCTGTCTGGGATGGTCATTAAAGCCCGTGGACATGGTTCTTGCGGCGGCGAATGCCCCCAGGCTGACTCGATCGATGCAGGCCTCCGCTCAGCCACACAGGGCAATATCGGCTTCGTCAGCACGAATCAGGCGTGCTGCGTCGCCAATGGCCTGTGCGCTGGCAGCACATGCAGTAACCGGCGCGCCGAGGGGACCACGAAAGCCGTGGCGGATGGATATTTGGCCAGCTGCCATATTGGCCAGGAAACTGGGAACGGTGAAAGGTGAACGCGGAATTTTCCTCGGGATGCCCGCTTGCGTGCACCGCCAGCGGCAACAAAAGGCGCGCGGGGCGATCCTGCGGTTAGCGTGGCTAGAAACAGCGGGCGGGTGTGACAGTAGTGCTGGCGTGACAGCGCGTATGACTCAAATCGGCCAGGTGAACTATCATGGTAGAAGCTGCATTTATCAGCGCAGGAGCACATCATGACCTCCAATCCATCCGCTGAGCCGACCGGCACCTCTCTCGACCCCGCGCAAACTTCCGCCGGCAAGACTCGCCAGCCCGATCCGAAGGGCCTGAAAAATCCGACCCCAGACGACCTTCCTAACGCCGACGCGGCAGAGCCCGAGCCTCACGAGCACCTCCCGTCCAGAAGCGACGACAACTGATTCAACACAGCCGGTGCCGACGTCGTCCGCATGACAATCCACGCGGCAGGTTCGCGAGTGGATCGCGCATGCTTTCGCGCCGACGCCTTGAAGTCGGGGAGCGCTCGCGGTTCACGCAAATGGCTCGATGCATTTCGTCCAACAAAGTCACGGCCCAGTTTGAACCGCACAGGAGCAAATCATGCAGAACGTGCTGGTAGGTTATGACGGGTCGGCGTCCGCGCAACATGCCGTTGCTTTCGCGGTCGATCTCGCGAAGCGTTTCGACGCGCGCTTGCATGTGCTCGTCGTCGCGCGCACGCCGGACTGGGGTGCGATAGAAGTTGAGCGAAAAAATCTGATCGATCTGGAAGTGCGCCATGCCACCGCGATCCTCGACGACATGAAGGCGAAGCTCGCCGCTTCGATCGGGGCCGTGGAGTTCGATCTCGTGGTCGGCCCGCCGGCAAAGGAGATCGTGCTGTACGCGGAGCGGCATGCTATCGACCATCTCGTGGTGGGGCATCGCGGACATACGCCGTTCGATCGCTGGCTGATCGGTTCGGTCGCCCGCCAGGTGCTCGCCTACGCGCCGTGCGCGGTCACCATCGTGCGCGATCCGGCGACGATGAAAAAATCGCGGCATGAGAGCGAAGCACCATCGGCATAAAATCCGCAAACTGCTGCAGATGATGGGCTCAGGACAAACGCGACCGATTTCGCAAGCTGGAAGCAGCTTGAGCGTAGAGACGCAGAGAACGCTTGCGTTAACGAACAAAAGCTCGCATGGCCGCGCCTATCAGCTCGCTGCCGAAACGCCGGAGCTCATGATTCGCATGCTGATCGTGGGTTACTGCTTCGGTGTCCGGTCCGAGCGACGGCTATGCGAAGACCTTTGAGCTTCCCCGACGACATCATCAACTTCGTCAACTGTCGCCAGGCATCGAGCGCGTCGCGCGGCTCTTCACATGATCGATGAACGCACGCAGCTTCGGCATGATCTGGCGGCGGCTCGGATAGTAGAGAAACACGCCCGGGACCATCGGCGCGTACGCCTTCAGAACGTGCAGCAGCTTTCCCGTTCGCAACCCCTCGGCGGCCATCGGCTCGGGTAGCTGGGCAAGGCCAACGCCTTCGATCGCCGCGCCCAGCACGCTCGGAAAATCGCTGGCGATGAAAGGACCGGAGACGGCGATCTCGATCGGCTGGCCGTTATCGTTGAACGACCACAACGCGAGCGCGCCGCTGGAGCGCCGCCAGCGAATGCATGCATGCTCGCGCAGATCGTCCATTTGCTCGGGGCGGCCGCGCGCCGCGAAATAGGCAGGACTTCCCACGACGACAAAACGGAACGGTGCCGTGAGCGGCACCGCGACCATGTCGGCGGCGACGAACTGGCCGAGCCGGATGCCGGCGTCGAAGCCTTCCGTCGCGAGATCGATCAGCTCCTTGCTGGCCGCTATTTCCACCTCGACCTCGGGATTGGCCTTGCAGAATGACGCGATCAGCGGCTCCAGCAGGATCGGCACGACTGCACGCGGCACGGAAAGACGCAACAGGCCGGACGGTCGCTCGCCGAGTCCGCGCGCCACCTCGCTGGCGGCGACGAGTTCCTCGAAGGCGGGCTTGGCCCGAGCGAGAAAGCGCTCGCCGGCTTCGGTCAAGCCGACGCTGCGCGTGGTGCGGATGAAGAGCGTCGCACCGAGGCGGGCTTCGAGCACACGCACCGCCTGACTGACGGCCGACGGCGTCACGCCCAGTTGCGCGGCGGCCCCGCGAAAACTGCGATGCTCGGCAACGCTGAGGAAGACTTCGACGCCATCGAGCGCGCCCTGCCTGACTGTGAAGTTCTGCTTCATAGCCTGTCAACATTGTGAGGAATAGTCACCCGCGCGAGACGATGGTACACCTAACACCTGCGCGTCCACCTTTCGACAGGAGGCATCATGGCACCGCGGCTTCTCTTTCAGTTGCATCTCGTTCTGGGCTATGTCGCCTGGCTATTGTGCTTCGGCACCTACGTCTGGCCGAAGCTCAAGTCGATGGCTCCATTCGACGCGCAACGCGCGATCGCCACGTTGCACAGCTTCCGCTTCTTCGGGCTCGCCTTTCTGTTGCCTGGTGTCGTCAGTCCGCAACTGTCCGCGAGCTTCGCCGTGTTCGCCGCCTATGGGGATTTCGCCACGGGGGTGCTGGCGATGCTGGCGTTGCTGACGGCCCGGATACGTCCGCTTTTCTGGTCGTTCGTCGTCGCTTTCAATCTGGTTGGTATGGCCGACCTGATCATCGACTACTACCACGCAACCGCGGCCGATCTGCCCGCGCATGCAGGCGAGCTGGGCGCCTTGTACGCGATTCCGATCATCTATGTGCCGACGCTGGCGATCACGCATGTTGCCGCCTTTTATCTGATGTTGCGCCCTCGGCTGAAGCGGCGTCACGCCCGTCCTTCCGTCGGCCGTGACATTTCCCAGGCGTAGCCTGCCGCACTGGCCGCAGTTCGGCCACGTAACGAGGAATCCGATCAGCATCGAGCGACGTTTTTACGCCTTCCACCTGCGTTATGCTGTCGGTCGTCGAGTCGATGCTCGCGGCCTGAAAGAAGCAGGTGCGCAAACCCGGCCTGATGCGGCCGGGTGGTACCCTTCACCGGCACTTCCGGCTTTCGTGCATGCGACCTGCTTCTCGCGTCCCTTGGCCCGACGACGCGAGCAAACGCCCGGAACGACCACTGAACTCAGCGAGGTGCCGACGTGAAATACTGCATGCTATTTCTGCCGCTCGTTCTCGCCGCCTGCGCACAGGCACCGGAAGTGACAGCGCCGGCGCCATCGGCAACCACTGCGGCCGCCAACCCGGCGTCGCCGACCGGCACCGATCTGTTGACCCGATACCACTGGCAACTGAACAACGCGATCGATCGCAATGGCACGCACATCGATGCCCTGTTCGTCCGCCCAGACAGGCCAGTGCAGCTCGACTTCAGTCCGTACCGGATCACCGTCGTCAATAGCTGCAACAGCATGGGAGCGGGTTACACCGTCAGGAAAGGGTATTTGCAGATCGGCCCGATGGTCAGCACGATGATGGCCTGCCACGATGCCGCGCTTGCCGCACTCGACGATGCGATCTCGCAGCGTGTGCGCGGCAGCGTCAACGTGACCCTGCTCGCGCGGGACAACGCGCCGAGCCTGCAACTGGTCACCGATAGCGGCGACACGCTGAGCTTTAGCGGTGTGCCCACGGCCGAGACGCGCTACGGCGGCCCCGGTCAAATAGCGTTCCTTGAAGTGGCGGCGCAACCGGTGCCGTGCAACCATCCGTTGATGCCGAACGCGCAATGTCTGCTCGTGCGCGATCGCTTCTTCGACGAGCAGGGCCTGGCGACCGGCACGCCTGGTCCGTGGCACCCGTTGAATCAGGATATCGAAGGCTATACGCACACGCCGGGCATCCGTAACGTCGTGCGCGTGAAGCGTTTCACAGTCAGGAACCCGCCTGCCGATGCGCCGTCGGTCGCTTATGTGCTGGACCTGGTCGTCGAATCGGAGAAGGTCGGGCAGTAATGCTTCTTCAAACGGGCCGCCAGGCACATTGGCGGCACGGCTCCCCACCAGCGTGACTTCACCCCTTCTGAATCAGCCGCCCCAGCGGCGCGAGCGGTCCCACCGGCAGGTATTCATACTTCATCAGCCCGTCAGCCACGAGCGGCAAAGCGTTGAGTATTGCCTTGGCCTCGTCGACCGACCCGACGTTCATCAGGAAAATCGGTCCGGCCTTGTCGCGGAACCAGAACTGCTCGACCTTGCCGTCGAGATAAAGCTGGAGCGTGGCCGGCACCTCGTGGGGCATGTGCTGCTGGAGCTTGTCCGGGGTGAGGGTCGGTTGTGCGGTTGCGATGGCGAAAACTTTCATCAGTGACCTCCTGGGTCGACGTTGGTTGCGATGTACAACGGGGCTCACTGTAGCCCTCGGTCGGGAAAAGCTGTATCGTCGCAAATGACAACTTTAGGGTCATTTACGCCATGCGCATCGCCGTGCTCGCCTTGCAGGGGCTGTTCGACACCGGTCTCACCGTCATGCTCGACGCGTTCTCGCTCGCCAACCGGTTCGCGGCCGCGAAGATGGGCGGTCGGCCGCACTTCGAACTGTCGGTCGTCGGCGTGCGCAAGAAGGTTCGCTCAGGGCAGGGGCTGACCATCCCCGTGCAAGCGATCACCGCGGACCTGAAGCCGGACTGGGTGATCATTCCCGCGCTCAGTACCGGTACGCCGGAGCAGCTGGTACCCGCGCTCGAGCGGCCGGACGTGCGCGACGCCAGGGTGCAAATGCTGGCATGGCATGCACAGGGCACGTTGATCGCCGCGTCGTGCATCGGCACGTTCCTCGTCGCGGAAACCGGACTCCTCGATCATCGCGAAGCGACCACGACCTGGTGGCTGGGTCCATTGTTCCGGCAACGCTATCCGGCCGTGTTGCTCGACGAGTCGCGCATGCTGGTGCCATCGGACGTCGGTGTGACTGCGGGCGCGGCGATGGGGCATCTCGATCTCGCGCTGTGGTTGATCCGCCGCGCGAGCCCCGAGCTGGCTACGCTCGTGTCGCGCTACCTGCTCGCCGACCTGCGCTCATCGCAGGCGCCGTACATCATCCCGAACCATCTGGCTCAGGCCGATCCGCTGATTCAGCGTTTCGAGCGATGGGCGCGCGATCATCTGAAGGAAGGGTTCTCGCTGCAGCATGCTGCGGCCGCACTGGCGACGAGCGCGCGTACGCTGCAGCGTCGTTGCCAGGACGTGCTCGGCAAATCGCCATTGGCTTACTTTCAGGATCTGCGTGTCGAGTATGCGCAGTCGCTGCTGCATGGCAGCGGCCTCGGCATCGACGCGATTGCGGCCGAGGTCGGCTATGTCGACGGTGCCACGTTGCGCACGCTGTTGCGCCAACGGCTCGGCAAAGGCGTGCGCGATCTTCGTGCGGATCTGCGTTGAAGGCTATAGCGAGCGCGGCAGCGAAGCCGATTGCAAAGTCGACTCTTACGCGCTTTCCGGATCGCAACCGACGATTGAATGTGCTGGCCGCCTGGCTGCAATGCATGCCGTGGCCCGCCGGCGGCTCGCGGCACGCCGCTTGCTATGCACCGCATTGCCGTATACCTTCGCGCCCCACATCCACCAGCGCAGACGCGGCGTGCGAGATGAAGCCGACTCGTGCGACCGCGTCTCCAAATCAAGATGGAGACAGTCATGCCCATGCAGCGCGCCGTTCCGTCATCCTTCTCTTTTGTTCCCGTCATTTCCGTCGCGTCATTGCTCGCGGTTCTATCGTTGAGCGGCTGTGGGGGCAGTGACAACATTCAGTCGACCGCCGCCGCGCCGCTTAGCTGCGCGCAGCTGACCGGCAAGAACGTGCCGGCGTCAGCAATCGGTTTGCCGACCACCGGCGCGACCGTGACCGCAGCGACCGTGATGCCCGCGTCCGGCTAGGGCGCGCAAGCGACCGGCGAGTATTGCCTCGTCAGCGGCGCGATCAGTCCCGTCGATCCCGCGGCGCCGCAAATCAAATTCCAGATCGCGATGCCGACCAACTGGAACAGCAAGATCATGATGTTCGGCGGCGGCGGCTACGACGGCACGATTCCCGCGCCGACAGGCAACGTGCCGGCCGGCCCGACCGCGCAACTGACTCCGCTTGGCCGCGGCTACGCGGTGTTCGCGAGTGACTCGGGACACGAGGCCAATGCGCTCGGCAGCGAGGACGCGTCGTTCGGCGTGAACGACGAAGCGATGCAGAACTTCAACGGCGACGCACTGAAGAAAACCCGCGACGCGGCCGTCTATCTGATCGACGCGCGCTATGCGGTGAAGGCGCCGAAGCGGGCGTATTTCGCGGGCGGCTCGTCGGGCGGACGCGAGGCGCTGGCGGTGGTGCAACGCTGGCCGCAGGATTGGGACGGCTCGATCGTGCTGTATCCGGCATGGGCGGCCGCGAGCCTCGATCTGCAGTTCGGCCGCATCACGCGCGCACTGGCGGCGCCGGGTGCCTATCTCGACCAGGCGAAGCGCAAGGTGCTGCTCGACACGGTGCTCGCGAGTTGCGACGCGCTCGACGGCGTTGCCGACGGTCTGATCAGCAACGTCGCCGCGTTCAACGCGACCTTCAATCCCGCGACGGCGACGCTGAACGGCACGCCGCTGCGTTGCGCGGGCGGCGCCGATACCGGCGACACCTGTCTGTCCGACGCGCAGATCGCGGCGCTGAACGTGTACAACACGCCGATCACGTTCGGCTACACCCTCGCGAGCGGCGAGACGCAGTATCCGGGCTTCAACGTGTACGGCGCCGATCTCGGCATCGCGAATCCTTCGGCGTTGCAGCCGACAGTGACCACGCTCGCGCTCGGCATGTCACAGCCCGCATCGCCGATGCCCACGACCGCGCCGTATCTGAGCGTGTTCTGGGACCAGTGGATCCGCTACTTCGTCACGCGCGACCCGAACTACAACTCGCTCGCCGTCGATCCGCAGAATCCGGGCAGTCTGCAGGCGCGCATCAGTCAGCTGACGGGCCTGCAGGACGTCAACAAGACGGATCTGTCGGCCTTCAATGCGAAGGGCGGCAAGATCCTGATGGCGCACGGCATGGCCGACGCGCTCGTCAGCACGCGCTCGACCGAGCAGTACTATCAGCGTCTGCAAGCGACGATGGGCGTGTCCACCGTGGCGAACTTCGTGCGCTTCTACGAGATTCCCGGCTATGGCCATGCGGTCAGTACCGTGTTCAACGCGTCGTGGGATTCGCTGACGACGCTCGAAAACTGGGTCGAAAACGGCGTGGTGCCGCCCGCGCAGATCGTCGCCGATACGGCGGGCGTGCCCGGACGCACACGGCCGCTGTGCCAATATCCGACCTTTCCGCGCTATAACGGCTCGGGCGACGTGAACGTCGCGGCGAATTTCACCTGCGCAAGCCAGTAGGCGCCGTTCAACTGACGTTGAAATGCACGCGGATGTTTTGCGTGCTTTCGACGGGCCGGCCATCGCGCAGCGCGGGAAAAAAGCGCCAGCGCCGCAACGTGTCGAGCAGCAGCTGATTGAGACGCGGGTTCGGCGTCGCGTGAATGAGCTCGACATCGACCGAGCCGTCGGCGTGGATCGTGAAGCGGGCTGTCGCGATCGTCTGATAGGCCTGCTCGCGCAAGTCGTCGGGCAGCGTCGGTAGCGGTTGCGAGATGGAGCGGGCGGCGGTGTTGGAGCTTGCCGAGGCGGCTGGAGCGGCGTCGTGCTGTGCGGACGATTGCTGCGATCCCGCGGCGGCCGTTTGTTCCGGCTGATCATCTTGCGACGGGCGTTGTGCCTGACTAGCAACCGGTATCGACGGCGCTGCGGCAGCGGGCGTCGTCAGCGTCTGCGGCCTGGTTGGCACAGGCGGCACCGCGCGATGCGCTGAGGTACGCGATTGCGTCTGCGCGTGCCGTGGCGCCTGTTCCGCTGGAATCGCAACCGGAGTTTGCGACGGACGGGATTCAGGCGGCGCAGGCTCGTCGAGCACGACCACGCGCATATCCAGTGGAGCAGGCGGTGGGGCTGGCTGACTCGACTTCAGCAACCCGGACGACAGCGCAGCCAGCACCAGAAGCCAGATACCCAGCGAGATCAGACAAGCGACGGCGGTACGCAGCGGTCCCACAACGTGCCCCCCGAACAGCTCGCGGCAAGCTTTAATCACGATGCACGGCGATCAGAAAGTGTTCGGCGCCCGCGCGTCGCGCCGCGAGCATGGCCTGCACGACCGCGCCGTGACCCGCGTGATCGTCGGCCGCGATGACGACGTTGCCGTCCGCGCGCAGCAGGCGCTTCACTTCAGGCTCGATCTGATCCGCGCGAACGACGTGGCGATTGACCGAGACCTCGTCGTTGCCGTTCACCGATATCGTCAGCGGCTCGCTCGTGCTGATCGGCTGCGCGCGTCCCGAAGGCAGATTGATCCGCACCGCGTCGAGACGTTGCATCGCCAGCGAGGCGAGCATGAAGGTCGCGAGCAGAAAGAACATCACGTCGATCATCGGAATGATTTCGATGCGGCCGCGCCGCGAGGCGCGCGAGCGTTTGAGTTTCATCAGCGCTCGCCTCGCGCCTCTTGTTGCAGGCGCAGCGCGCTGAGTCGCGCGTTGGCGAACAGTTCGAGTTCATCCATCAGACGCTCGAGCCGCCGTGAAAAATAGTTGAATGCGAACAGTGCGAAGACCGCGACGATGAGTCCGATCGCGGTCGCCACCAGCGACTGTGCCACCCCGCCCGTGACACCGCCCGGATCGACGAGCCCATTGCCGCCGAACAGCTGGAATGACTTCATCATCCCGACGATCGTGCCGAGCAAGCCGAGCAGCGGCGCCGCCGTGACGATCGTCTCCAGTAGCCACAGACCGCGGCCCATGTCGCGCTCGATCTGCGATGCGATCGATTGCGCCGACGCCTCGCGCAGCCACAGCGGCGAGTCGGATTCCGACAGCCACGGCGCGGCCATGCGCCGAAACGCGTGGTGCGGGGCGAGACGGTCGAGACGGTTGTCATCGGCTGACGACGTGGGTTGCAAAACACGCGCCGGTGCGCTTGCGAAGCGGGCAAACACATACGCCCGCTCGATGATAATGGTCAATGCGAGCACGCCGAGCACGCTGAGCGGATACATGATCCACCCGCCGGTGCGCATCGCCGCGATAAAGCCTGTCCATTCCTGCATGATGGTTCTCCCTGCCGTCGATCAGAAGTACTTGGTCACGCCCGCATAAACCGCGAAATGCGGACCGTACTGCGGCGCGCCGACGCCGATGCCCGAGCCGTCACGCAACTCGTACACGCGGTTGAATGCGTTGATCACCACCAGACGCGCGTCGAACTTGCCGATCATCGGCTCGTTGAAGTGCTGGATTACGCCGAGGTTGAACTGCGCATAGACGGGCAGGCGGTCGGTGTTCGCAAAGCCGCTGCGCAGGCCGGAGCCGACGATTCCGTCGAACGTGAAGGTGGTCTGGTGGAAGTCGTATGCCGCGCCGAACGATGCGGTCACGCGCTGGTCGTGATCGAGGTACACCCAGTTGTTCGAGATGTACGCCAGTTCGTCCGCACCGAAATTGAACTGCGCGGAGTTGATGTTCTTGCCTTGCGCGCGGCTATACGCGAGGTTCAGATACGCGGAGAGATTGTCCTGTTTGTAGTTGGCGGTGAATTCGACGCCATACGTTCTGCCGTACTGGTAGTTGAACGGCGTGTAGATCAGCGCGGAGCCGAACTGTCCTTCGTCGAGCAGGTCGGTCGATTTCTTGTAGTACGCGTCGAGTCCGAGCGTGACGGCAGGGCCGAGTTTCTGCGTGATGCCGAGATCGAAATAGTGGCTGCGTTCCGGCTGTACAGGATCGTTCTGTGTTACCGAACTCTGATTCGTCGTGCCGTCGAACTTCGATATCGTCGAGCCGGACACGAGTTCGAACGGCGGCGGCGTGAAGTAGCGCGCGTAGCCGGCGTGCAGCGTCGTCGACGACGTGAGCGTGTAGACGAGGCCGACGCGTGGGCTCAACTGGCTCGCGCTCGTGTACTCGTCCATGCGGTCGTAGCGCAAGCCATAGTTCAGCGTGAGCCGGTCGGTCAGCTTCCATTCGTCCTGCGCGTACAGGCTGTACAGATAGCCGGTCTTGCTGCTGCTGTCCTGGATGTTGAAGGGCACGTCGGAGAGCTGGTTGCCGTCCGCGTCGGCGGGGAACACAGACACGTTATTGTCGAATATCGCGTGTTCCTGCTGGAAGAAGACGCCCGTGCGAACCGTGTGACTGTCGTTGATGCGCCAGGTCGTATCGACCTGCACGCCGTTGGCTGTGTTGCTATGGAAGTCCTCCGATGCCACGCCGTTGAACATCAGGTCGCCGATCGGATCGGGGTTGAACTTCGTGCGCGTATAGCGCGTAAAGAAGGCGACCTGGTAATCGAGCGCGCCGCCGTTGGTGCCTTGAAGCGCGAGCGCCGCGAAATTGTTCAGCTCCGATTGGGTTTCGTTCAGTTGCGACGAATCGAACGTGCTGTGGCCGTTGAGCGCGAAGTTCGGCGTGAGCCCCGGCGTGTTCGGAATCTCGAACTGGTTGCTGGTCGCGCCGAACAACAGACTCACACGCGTGAGCGGATTGATCAGATACGACAGATAGCCGAATGCATTGCCCTGGCGCGTGTGATCGTGAATCGCATTGGCGCTCGCCGTCGGATTCTCGATGCCGAGATTGTTCATGCCGAGCGAGCCGCTCAGGTAGTAGCTGAACGGTCCCTCGCTGCCGAACACGTCGGCACTCGTTTTGACGGTCTGATGGCTGCCGCCGAATACGTCGATCGAGCCGCCGCTGCCCATGTCGCCCGATTTGGTGCGGATGTCGACGATACCGGCCGTGCGGTAGCCGTACTGCGCGGGCAGGGCGCCAGTGAGCAGGTTCATTTGATCGATGATGCGCGTATCGAGCGACTGGCCGAAGCCGCTGATCGGCTCCGGAATGATGATGCCGTTGATCCGGTATTGCAAATTGGCGTGCTCGCCGCGCACGTGCAGCTGGCCGTACGAGTCGTTGGCGACGCCGGGCGCTTGCAGCAGCACCTGATTGAGCGGCGTGTTCGCGCCCGCCGGCATCGTGTCGATGTCCGCCTGCGTGAAGCGATAGACGCTGCTGCCCGTTTCGGGCAGCAAGCCGTTGCGGGCAGCGTTCAGACGTTGTGCGTTGACCTGCACGTCGAGTGTATCGCTCTTTTGCAGTTGTACGCTGACGCTCGCCGGGGCGCCGGACTGGGCGGTCGCGATGCTGCTGCCGCTTGCAAAACCGGCCGCGGTGACGACGACCGCATACGTGCCGGGCGCCACGCCGTCGATCGAGAAGTGGCCCGACGTGTCCGTGTTCGACGTGCCAATGGAGGCGCCGCTCGCGTCCTGTACCTCCACTTTCGCGTGAGCGACGGGTCGGCCCGCGGGATCGGAGACCGTGCCCGTCAATATGGCGTTGCTCGGCGCGCCCCATGCGTTCGAGACGGCGGTACAGAACACGATCGCCGCCTGTGCGGTCAGTGTGCGTTTTTTCATTGTTGTTGCTCGCGCTATGGACGATGCGTTGATGAACAGAAGCGTTCGGCAAAAGCTCGCCCACCTCGCCCCTGGCCGGCAGGGGAAGGACAGGCGAACTGGAGGTTGACGACGCGCGATAGCAGGCCCGTCGATCAGGACTACTTTTCGATGAGAACGGTAATGGCGATGACGGTCATAAGTGGTCGTTGAGCATGGACTGTCCGCTCATAGGTCGGACGGATTTTGTCGGACGTCGCAGTGGACCGGTGTGACAAACGGCAGGGCTGGAGCGCCAATTTTTGGTCATGTTATAACATATCAATTACAGCTGGCAAGTCGCAAGATGAAGGCCGCCGTAGCGCAACGGGTGAGGCATTTGCCCGTTGCCATTCGAAAAACTTGACACAGTGCATATGCACACATAAACTTCGCTCCATGAACCGTCCTCTCTCCTACGACGAATGCAACTGCTTCGCGCTGCGCCAGGCGGCGCGGCACGTCACGCAGATGTACGAGCGGCATCTCGGCAGCGTTGGGCTGACCGCTGCGCAGTTCACGATCCTCGCGAAGCTCGCGCGCACACCGAACCTGCCTATGGCGGAGCTCGCGGACGCGATGGTGATGGAGCGCACCACGCTGGTCCGCGCGATGAAGCCCCTGCAGCGCGACGGCCTCGTGCTGGCCGAGGCGGCGGACCACGACAACCGCACGTTGCTGTTCAGCCTGACGGAAAAAGGCAAGACGACGTTCGATCAGGCCTCCGTCGCATGGCGCGCCGCACAGGACGAATTCGAAAAGAAGTTCGGCCGCGCCCGCGCAAAGACGCTGCGTACCGAGCTGTTCAGCATCACCGGTTAGATCGCGCGTAGGAACCCGCTTCGGCGGGTTTTATGACGCCGCTTAATGTGCATATGCACTAACGAGTAAAGGAAGTGCAGCGAATGGAAGCGCTTTTCGACGACGACTGCTTTGCGATCCGCCAGGCCGCGCGTCACGTATCGCAGATCTACGACCGGCACCTGTCGAATGTCGGGCTGACCATCACGCAGTTTTCGCTGCTGGGGCGCCTGAAGCGCACCGGTCCGATGACGATGAAGCAGATCGCCGAGGCCATGCGCATGCAGCGCACCACGCTGGTCCGTACGATTCAACCGCTGCGACGCGACGGGCTGGTGTCGAGCGAGGCGATGGGCGCGGATGCGCGCGCGCTGCTGATCTCGCTGACCGCCGCGGGCGAAGAGCGGCAAGACGCAGGCCGCGCTCATTGGTATGCCGCCCAGGCCGAGTTCGAGCACCGCTTCGGCGAGGAGCGCGCGGCTGCACTGCGCACCGAGTTGTTTGCGATCACCCGGGATACGCTTTGACATAAACGCTGAAGATAGCGGAGGCCGGCGCACTGCGCCGTTTTTTTCAATCTGAAGAGTGCATACGCACATATCGACACCATGTCCACAACTCCTTCGACCGTCGCGCCGCCAAGCGCGGTACAACCCGCCAGACAGGCGCGGCGTATCCCGTGGATGCTGCTCGCGATCCTCTCCGTTCTCGTCGTGTTGGCGCTTGCCACTTCGTACTGGTTCTTCGTCGGCCGCTTCGTCGAGAGCACCGACGATGCGTACGTCGGCGGCGACGTCACGGTGATGGCGCCGAAGGTCAACGGCTTCGTCACCGACGTGCTCGTGCGCGACAACGAGTTCGTGCACGCCAACCAGGTGCTCGTGCGTCTCGATGCCCGCGACTACGACGCGCGCCTCGCCCAGGCCAGCGCTGAAGTGGAGAGCGCGCAGGCCGCCGTCACCGAACTCGAAGCGAAGAAATCACTGCAACTCGCGGCGATCAACGAGCAGGCCGCCGAGGTCCGCGCGTCGGGCGCCGAGCTCACACGCAGCGCCGCCGACCAGACGCGCTACCGCGAGCTCGTGAAAGACGACGCGGTGTCGAACCAGGTCGTCGAGAAGGCCGACGCCGATCTGGCCAAAGCGCGCGCGGCGGTCGATCGCAGCAGCGCGGCGCTGCTCGCGGCGCAACGCCAGATCGCGGTGCTCGACGCTCAGATCGGCGACGCGAAAGCGCGCATCGCGACCGCGCAGGCCGCGCAGCGCGTCGCCGCGTTGAACGTCGAGTACACGACGATCCGCTCGCCGATCGATGGCTATGTCGGCAATCGCACCGCTCGCGTTGGGCTGCTCGCCAACACGGGCGTGTCGCTGCTGACCGTCGTGCCGGCGAGCGGTTTATGGATCGACGCGAACTTCAAGGAAGATCAGCTGCGCAAAATGCATTCGGGCGACAGCGTCGACGTCGAACTCGATGCGTCGAGCACAACGCTGCACGGCGTGGTCGACAGTCTTGCACCGGCGACCGGTGCGACCTTCAGCGTCTTGCCCGCGGAAAACGCGACCGGCAACTTCACGAAGATCGTGCAGCGCGTGCCGGTGCGCGTGCGCCTCGACGTGCCGAAGGACATGCAGGGCGTGCTGCGTCCGGGCCTGTCCGCGACCGTGAAAGTGCACCTCGATGCGGGCCATCCGGCCGCGCAGGGATGAACCGATCATGACTCACGCTTTTGACAACCCCGCCGACCAGCCGACCCGCACCAAGGTCTTCGCATTCGCGCTGATGTGCCTCGGTTTTTTCATGGCGACGCTCGATATCCAGATCGTCGCATCGTCGCTGCGCGATATCGGCGGCGGACTGTCCGCCAGTCAGGATGAACTCTCCTGGGTGCAGACCTCGTATCTGATCGCGGAGATCATCGTGATTCCGATGTCGGGGTGGCTCACGCGCGTGTTCTCGACGCGCTGGGTCTTCACCTTCTCCGCGTTCGGCTTCACGGTCACCAGCATGCTGTGCGGTCTCGCGTGGGACATCAACTCGATGATCCTGTTTCGCGGTCTGCAAGGCGCGCTCGGTGCCGCAATGATCCCGACCGTGTTCACGACCGCGTTCGTGCTGTTTCCCGGCAAGCAGCGTTTGATCGCGTCGACGACGATCGGCGCGCTTGCGTCGCTTGCGCCGACGATCGGCCCGGTGATCGGCGGCTGGATCACGTCGCAATGGTCGTGGCACTGGCTGTTCTATCTGAACCTGGTACCGGGCGTCGCCGTCACGCTGTTGGTGCCGAAGTACGTGCATATCGACAAGGTCGATCTGTCCTTGCTGAAAAAGGGCGACTACTTCGGCATCCTGCTGATGTCGGGTTTTCTCGGTTGCCTCGAATACGTGCTCGAAGAGGGACCGCGCAAAAACTGGTTCGGCGACGACGTGATCGTGCTGTGCGCGTGGGTCGCGGCCATCTGCGGGTTTCTGTTCCTCGTGCATGCGTTCACCGCGAAGGAACCGATCGTCGATCTGCGCGCACTGGCGTTGCGCAATTTCGGTATCGGCAGTCTGCTGTCGTTCATTACCGGGATCGGAATCTTCTGCACCGTGTTTCTGACGCCGGTGTTTCTTGCGCGCGTGCGCGGCTTCGATTCGTTGCAGATTGGTCTCGCGTTGCTGTCCGTTGGCTGTTTTCAGCTGCTCGCGCTGGCCGCCTACTCGACGCTCGCGCGCTTCGTCGATATGCGCATGCTGATGGTGTTCGGACTCGCGCTGTTTGGCATCGGCTGCTATTTGTACGTGCCGTTGACGAACCAATGGGGCTGGCAGCAGTTGCTGATTCCGCAAGCGTTGCGCGGAATTGGCCAGCAATTCTGTATTCCGCCGATCGTGACGATGGCGCTGGGTGCGTTGCCGCCGTCGCGGCTGCGCTCCGCGAGCGGGCTGTTCAATCTGATGCGCAATCTCGGCGGTGCGATCGGCATCGCGGTCAGCAGCACGATGTTGAACGACCGTCTGAACCTGCACTACGAACGGCTCGACGAACATCTGAATGCGGGCCGTCCGGTCGTCGAATCGATCTTGCAGAAGCAGGCCGAGTATCTGTCGGCTGTTGGTGGTGATGTCTTGAACGCCGCGAGTGCGGGGCTCGCCGAATTGCACGCGGCATTGATGCGCGAAGCGCTGGTGCTCGCATTCTCGGACGCCTTTTTGGCGGTTGCGCTGTGCTTCGTGGTCGGCTTGCTGAGCGTGCTGTTTTCGCGCCCGTTCGGCAACACCGCGCCCCCGCCCGATGCCCATTAGGAGACCAACATGAAACGAATCGTGATGAAGTTACTGGCGAGCGCGGCGTTCCTGACGCTCGCGGCCTGCGCGGTGCAACCCGCGACGCACGGGGATTTGCCGCATACGGTGCAGACGCTCGCGCCGGCCGCGTGGAGCGTCGACGCGCCGCAAGACAGCGTGAACACCGATGCCTGGTGGGCGCAATTCGGCGATCCGGTGATGCATCAGCTGATCGAATCGGTGTTGACCGGCAACCTCGACGTGCGGGCCGCGGCCGAACGCGTGAAGCAGTCGCAGGACCTGGTGACGCAGAATCGCGCGGCGCTGCTGCCGGAGCTGAATGCGAACGCGGGCGCGTCGACCGAGCGGCAGAACACGCCGCCGCCGCTCGGCTATGTGCGCCAGGCCGGCTTCGGCCTCGCCGCGAGCTGGACGCCGGACGTGTTCGGCGGCGAACGTCTCGCGGTGCTCGCCTCGCAGGCGCAGGTGTCGGGTAGCGTTGCGGCGCTGAACCAGTTGCGGCTCGCGCTCGCCGCGAACACGGCGGCTGCGTATATCGATCTACGCTGGGCGCAGGCGCAATTGCAGATCCTCGACGACAACGAGCAGATTCGCAGCCGCGCGCTGAAGCTCACGCAGGAGCGTCTGCATTACGGCCTGTCGACGCAGCTCGACGTCGCCCGCGCGCAGAATCAGTTGCAGGACTTGCAGGCGCAGATTCCGCGCATGCAATCGGCGGTGCAGCATCAACTGAGTCTGATCGCCGTGTATTCGGGGCGTACGCCGGAAAGCCTCGATACGCTGCTGCTTTCTAACGCGCGCGAGATTCCGGTGCCTGCGCAAAGCGCGCCGCAGGTGTTGCCGTCCGACGCGTTGCTGCATCGACCCGACGTGCGCACCGCCTATGCGCTCGTCGAACAGCGTGCGGCGGAAGTGGGGGTATCGAAGGCGCAGCGCTATCCGCAGTTCAAGATCAACCTGACGAATGGGCTGCTCGCATCGTCGTACCTTGGCTTGCCGACGCTGACCGACAACCTGTTCAGCGCTGCGTTGAATGCGACGAGCCCGATCTTCAACGCCGGGCGCATCACCGCGAACATCGACGCGAGCGAGAGCCGCATGCGCGAATCGCAGCTCGGCTTGCAACAGACGATGTTGCAGGCGCTGAAGGAAGTCGAGGACAATCGCAGCGATCTCGTCAGCGGCGCGGTGCAGGTGCAGCGCCTGGCCGGTGCGCTCGATGCGTCGAATCACGCGCTGCGTTTGTCGACCGAGCTGTATAAGGGCGGTGCGTCGAGCTTCCTCGATGTGCTCGACGCGCAGGAAGCGTATCTGCGCGACTCGGAGTCGCTCAACCAGGCCCGTCGCGAGCACGCGCTTTCGGCGATCGCGCTGTACCGGTCGCTGGGGGGCGGGTGGGAGCAGGGGGAAACGGTGGCGGCGCAGTGACGGCAGCGACATGAAAGCGTATGGGAGGGTTGAAGTCCGATCAAGCGTTTCGCAATCGTGCCTCGCACGCACCATCTGGCCGACACCACCCGCCTGCTGGCAACACTCCCGGAACCGATCCCCCAATCTTTGCTACATTCCTGCACAAGCACCGAATACGCGGCACCATGAAGATGCGTCCGCCAGCGACGCGCATGATCGGCAAATCGAAATCTTTCAAGAGGCTCAAGATGCGAATTCTGGTAGTAGGAGCGGGCGCGGTAGGCGGTTATTTCGGCGGACGTCTGGCCGCGGCGGGGCAGGATGTGACCTTCCTCGTACGCGCCGGTCGCGCGGAAAAGCTACGGAGCGACGGCCTCGTCATCAACAGCCCGCGCGGCAATCTCCAGTTGCCCGACGTGAAGACGATACTGGCCGGTGTCGCCGCCGAGCCGTTCGACCTCGTGCTGCTGAGCTGCAAGGCCTACAGTCTCGACGACGCGATCGATTCGTTCACGCCGTTCGTCGGCGAAGACACGCTGATCCTGCCGATGCTCAACGGCATGCGCCATATCGACGTGCTGACCGCGAGCTTCGGCAAGGAGCGCGTGCTCGGCGGTCAGTGCGTGATCGCCGCGACGCTCGATGCCGAGCAGCACATCGTGCATCTGAACGACATGCACGCGATCACGTTCGGCGAACTCGTGGGCGGCACCTCGGAGCGCACCGAGGCGATTGCCGATGCAATGTCCGGGGCGAACTTCGACGTCGCAATCAGCGACAACATCCTGCTGCGCATGTGGGAAAAATGGGTGTTCCTCGCCACCTTGGCCGCGAGTACGTGCTTGATGCGCGGCTCGGTCGGCGATATCCTGGCTGCGCCGGACGGCAAGCGCGTGATTGAGAATCTGCTCGGCGAATGCCGCGCGGCGGCCGAGCACAACGGCTTCACGATGGCCGCGGACTTCGACGTGCGCGCTACCCAGGTGCTGCTGACGCCGTCGCCGCTGACCGCGTCGATGCTGCGCGACGTCGAAAATCGCTCGCACACCGAGGCGGATCATATCCTCGGCGACCTGATCTCGCGCGGCGGCGACGCGCAACAGGGCGAACACGGCGTGTCGCTGCTGCGCATCGCCTATAGTCATCTGAAGACGTACGAAGCTCGCCAAACCCGCACTTCCTGACGGCTCGCCGCGGCCGACGCGAACGCGGATCGGGCGGATGGCGCGACGCACGCGAGCGCCGCCGCAACCTGACGATCGGAGGTCAAGCATGCCGGCTCCAACTGGATCGGTGCCCGCGCTCAGCGCCGCTTCCGCGACCGTGTTCTCGATCGGCATCGTGTTTCTCGGCTACTGGGGTATGTATGAGCCAACTGCCTGGCACAAGGCCGACGTCGTGGTCTTTGTGCTCGCGCTGGCCGGCTTCGCGTGCCTGGGCCTCGTGCCATGGATGGCGACGAGTCCCGTCGAGCCGGAGAACAGCGACTCACGCGTGCGTATCGCGCGGCATCTGTTTCTCGCGGGCGTGACCGCGATATGGCTCGCGGTGGCGGTCTCCGTGATCTTCTGAAGCTCCGCGAAGACGCGCCGCTGCTTACTCCGGCATGTTCCTGAACGAGACCGCAATGCGGTTCCAGCCGTTGATCGCAACGATCAGCGGCGTCAGGTCGCTGATTTCCTGCTCGCTGAAATGCGGCTTCACCGCGTCCCACACCGTATCCGGCACGCGCGTTTGCGCGCGTCGGGCGTCCGTGGCGGTAAGCTTGCGTTCGCCACTGGTCGGTCGAAATAACCATTTCGCCGATATTTGAGGTAACCACCCGAATGGACATTCACATCGCGGTCGAAGGCCATCACGATCTGTCCGGACAGATTTATCGGCAGTTGCGCGCGGGCATTCTCGAAGGGCGCCTTGCCGGCGGCACGCGTCTGCCGTCCACGCGCGATCTCGCGACGCAGCTCGGTGTGTCGCGCAAGACCACGCTCGACGTATTCGAGCGGCTGCTGTCAGAAGGTTATCTGAGCGCCCGCGCCGGTTCGGGCACCTTCGTCGCCCTGATCGTCGGCAAGCTGCCGGACAAGGCACGGCTCGTCTACGTGACGCCTTCGCATCTTCGGCTATGGCAGTATCGCGGCCGAACATATCGACACGGCGCTGACGACGCTCGCCGACATCCTGCAGCGCATCGCACGCTGAAACGGAGCTCGCCGCAAGCGAGGCGTGGGCATCGTCGAAACGTTGGGGGGTGCGTTGCTTGACGCGTCAAACGAAGAAAATGCCCTGTTTCAAGGGGCGAAAACACCGGCTCGCCCCGACGCAACCGCCTCGAAACCACGGCCGAAACGAACTGTAACGAGCGTTACTCCTGCATGTCAAAGAGCTCGCCACGCGCGTTTTAGCCGCTAAAACAGGGACTAAAACGTGTTGCACCGTCGGCGCCGCGCAAAAAACTTCATCGCAATACATAAAAGAGTCGCGCAAATCGCTTTAGCGCTTGTAGAATCCGGCGTTGAAGCGTGCACATACGGTGTGCGCTTCGAGCAATTCACTGACCACAACAGGTAGGAGAAACATGCCGACTTCCGCAAAAAAGGTGGCCAAGAAGGCTGCTGCCCCGGTACCGACCAAGAAGGTTGCTGCAAAGAAAGTTCCTGCGAAGAAAGCCGTCGCAGCCAAGAAGGTCGCCGTGAAGGCGTCTGGCGCACCGTCGCCGATCAAGGACACCTTCACGAAGGCCTCGTTGGCAGCTCACATCGCTGAACGCGCTGCAGTGGAACCGAAGACCGCCAAGGCCGTGCTGGCCGCGCTCGAAGACACGATCCTCGGCACGGTGCACAAGAAGGGCGCTGGCGAATTCACGCTGTCGGGTCTGCTGAAGATCGTCGTGCAGGCTGTGCCGGCGAAGAAGAAGCGCTTCGGCAAGGACCCGTTCACGGGTGAAGAGCGCTGGTTCCCGGGCAAGCCGGCCAGCGTGCGCATCAAGACACGCGCGCTGAAGAAGCTGAAAGACGCAGCGGCAGCCTGAACGCGTTGCTCGCACGACTCAGGCGTCGGCATGGCGCTGTTGTGTTTAACCATGCCTGACGTTTGAGTGCGTGAAAAAGCGCCTGCATGCAGGTGATCGAAGTCCCCGTGGATGAAGATTCACGGGGACTTTCTTATGCGCTCGCTTCGTAGTGCGCGTCGAGTCCATTGGCGAAACGGCAAGCGCGCCCTCTCATAGTGTGCTCCCTGATGGCGCACACGCACCTGACTGGCGCATCATGATCCACGACAGTACGATCAACGCAATCCGACGCCCTGCGGATGCGCCATTAGCGGGCACGGCAACGCGCTCTATCCCGACACATTCAATGGCATAACGCTTGCTTGATCGAAGGTCGAATACCGAATGCGCAGCGCATTCGCCTTCTATTTGACAACAAGACTGGGGCTGACATGCGATGCTATGACGAGATGCGCCATCACGCCGATGGCGTACGGCCGCATTACGCGCGCTTTGAGCGATGGTTGGACAGTCAGGGCGATGAAGCGATCGCGCGCAAACGCGCGGAAGCGGACCTGCTGTTCCGGCGCGTCGGCATCACGTTCGCAGTAAACGGCGACCTGTCAGGCACCGAGCGGCTGATTCCCTTCGATCTGATTCCGCGCATCATCCCGCGCGGCGAATGGCAGACGCTCGAAGCGGGTTTGCGACAGCGCGTGCAGGCTCTCAATCTGTTTATCCACGACGTCTATCACGATCGCAACATCGTGCGCGCGGGCATCGTGCCGGCCGACCAGGTCTATACCAACGCGCAGTATCGTCCCGAGATGCAGGGCGTCGATGTGCCGCTCGGTGTTTACGCGCATATCGCGGGCGTCGACGTGGTGCGCGCCGGCGATGAAGGCGAATTCTACGTACTCGAAGACAATCTGCGTGTGCCGTCGGGCGTGTCGTACATGCTCGAAAACCGCAAGATGATGATGCGGCTCTTCCCCGAACTGTTCGTGCAGAACCGCATCGCACCGGTCGCGCATTATCCCGACCTGCTGCTCGATACGCTGCGCTCGGTCGCGCCCGCGGGCGTCGACGATCCGGTCGTCGTCGTGCTGACGCCGGGCATGTACAACTCCGCGTATTTCGAGCATACGTTCCTCGCGCAGCAGATGGGCGTCGAGCTCGTCGAAGGCAAGGATCTGTTCGTCGACGACAACTACGTGTTCATGCGCACCACGCAAGGACCGAAGCGCGTCGACGTGATCTACCGGCGCGTCGACGACGATTTTCTCGATCCGCTTGCGTTTCGCCCCGACTCCGCGCTCGGCGTACCGGGTCTGCTCACCGCCTATCGCGCCGGCCGCGTCGCGCTCGCGAACGCGATGGGCACCGGCATCGCCGACGACAAATCGATCTACCCGTACGTGCCCGACATGATCGCGTTTTATCTTGGTGAAAAGCCGATTCTGAACAACGTACCGACCTATCAGTGCCGTAAGCCCGAGGATCTCGCCTATACGCTCGCGCATCTGCCGGAGCTGGTGGTCAAGGAAGTGCACGGCGCGGGCGGCTACGGGATGCTGGTCGGCCCCGCCTCGACGAACGCCGAAGTCGAGGCCTTCCGCGAGCGGCTGATCGCGCGTCCGGCCGGTTATATCGCACAGCCCACGCTGGCGCTGTCCGCGTGTCCGACTTTCGTCGAATCGGGCATCGCGCCGCGCCATATCGACCTGCGGCCGTTCGTGCTGTCGGGCAAGACCACCACGATGGTGGCGGGCGGCCTCACGCGGGTCGCGTTGCAGGAGGGCTCGCTCGTCGTCAATTCATCGCAGGGAGGCGGGACCAAGGACACCTGGATGGTCGACTGACGCGGTTGCCGCCGCGCTTTTCGCCTCGCTCGCAACGGAGCAGAGCAGGGCGCGACACTCGCAACCTGATGCGCGCTGGCGCTCAACGGATAACCAGCGCGGACCTTCGTCGCTGACGAAGGCCTCGCGCGTTCAGATCACAGACATGGAACGTCGTCATGCTTAGCCGAACCGCCGATCACCTCTTCTGGATGGCCCGCTATATGGAGCGTGCGGAGAACACCGCCCGCATGCTCGACATCAACCTGAAGGCGCAACTGCTGCCGCAGACGGCCGAACAGGAGGCTCGCGCGCAGCGCTCGGTGCTGCGCATCTCCGAGCTCGAAAGCGCCTTCGCGCAGCGCTACGACGAACCGACGCGCGACCACATGCTCGACTTCATGATCGCCGACGCAAGTAATCCGTCGAGCATTCATTCGTGCCTGCAGGCCGCGCGTGAAAACGCCCGCGCGGTGCGCGGCACGCTGACGACCGAGTGGTGGGAAACCATCAACGACACGTGGCTCGAATTCAACGAGCGGCTCGCGAGCGGGCAGGCCGCGAGCAATCCGGGCTCGTTGTTCGAGTGGGTCAAGTTCCGCTCGCATCTGTCGCGCGGCGTGACGATCGGCACCGCGCTGCAGGACGACGCGTTCTTCTTCACGCAGCTAGGCACGTATCTGGAGCGCGCCGACAACACCGCGCGGATTCTCGATGTGCGTTTCGCGAACGTCGAGCCGAATTCGCGCGACGCGGCGCGCCAGCTCGAGGACTTCTATTACTGGACCTCGATCCTGAGTTCGGTGTCGGCGCTCGAGATCTACCGCAGGGTATATCGCGACGTCGTGACGCCCGCGCGCGTCGTCGAGCTGATGATCCTCAATCAGCAGATGCCGCGCTCGCTGCTCGCCTCGCTCGACGGCGTGTGCAGCAATCTCGCGATGCTGCGCACATCGGGCTCGAACCAGTGCGAGCGCTTCGCCGGCAAGCTGCGCGCCGAGCTGTTGTATGCCGACATCCGGCAGATTTTCGAAAGCGGTCTGCACGCCTATCTGACGCAGTTCCTCGCTCGCGTGTTCGATCTGGGCAATCTGGTGGCGCGTACTTATCTGATGCTGCCAGTGGCCTGACGGAGTTTTCTCATGTACCTGACGATCCGCCACGACACCTCTTACCGCTACGAAGCGACGGTTCACTATTCGATCCAGCAGTTGCGCCTGACGCCCGCGAGCGGCGCCGGACAGACCGTGCGGCGCTGGAACATCGACGCGCCGGGCAAGCTCGACGCGACGCTCGACGCCTACGGCAACGTGCTGCACACGCTCGTCATGAACAAGCCGCACGACGAGATTCATCTGCGCGTGTCGGGCGAGGTGGACACGATGCCGCTCGTCGACGGCGTGCTGGGTGATCCGCCCGGCCCGATTCCGCTCGAGCATTTCACCTGCGCGACGCGTCTGACCGAAGCCGACGGCGCGATCCGCGAACTGGCGGAGTCGGTGGCGAATCTGGCGAGCCCGGCAAGCCTGCTCACGCTGTCCGAGCAGATCGTGCAGCGCGTGCAGTACCGGCCCGGCGTGACCGAGGTTACGAGCACGGCCGCCGAGGCGCTCGCGCTCGGCAACGGCGTGTGCCAGGACCATGCGCATCTGATGCTCGCGTGCTGCCGCGCGCGCGGCGTGCCGGCGCGCTACGTGAGCGGATATATCGAACCCGGCGACGTGCCGCATGGCGCGAGTCACGCGTGGGTCGACGTTTGGCTCGAAGGCAAAGGGTGGATTTCGATCGACGTCACGCATGCCGGGTTTGCGAGCGAGATCTACTGCCGGCTCGCGGTCGCCCGTGACTATGAGGCCGCGGCACCGGTGCGCGGCCGACGCATCGGCGGACTCGAAGAGGAGCTTCACGTGGCGGTGGCGGTCAGCGCGCAGATGTCGCAGTAGCCGCGTTGCAACGCCAACGCGCGCGACGGCATTTAACATGCCTGCCACGTGTTCGGAATCAGCTGCCAAAAGGCTGCAAAAAAGGCTGCAAAAGAGGCCGTAAACACGGATAAAAGGCGCCTGTGCGCCGCATTACAATAGCCCCGTTCCTTTGCCTTCCGCGGATTCCTTATGACTTACTGCGTAGCGATGGCCGTCAACGACGGCCTCGTATTTTTGTCCGACACGCGTACCAATGCGGGCGTCGATCACATCAGTACCGCGCGCAAGATGTCGGTGTTCGAGCAACCCGGCGAACGCATGCTGGTGCTGCTCGGCGCCGGCAATCTGTCGATCACGCAAGCGGTGCTGCACGAGCTGTCCGAGCCCGCCGATGCCAGCGAGCCCACGCTGTGGAGCGTGCCGACCATGGCGGACGCCGCGCGCGTGGTCGGCAGCGCGGTGCGTCGCGTGCATGAGCGCGAGGCCGAGGCGATGCAGAAGTTCGCTGTCGACTTCAATTGCAGCTTCATTCTCGGCGGCCAGATCGCGGGCAACCGGATGCGCCTTTTCATGATCTACGCGGCGGGCAATTTCATCGAGGCGTCGGCCGTGAATCCGTATTTCCAGATCGGCGAGGCGAAGTATGGCAAGCCGATAATCGACCGGGTTCTGACGCCGTCCACACCGCTCGACGAGGCCGCGAAGTCCGCGCTGATCTCGATGGACTCGACGCTGCGCTCGAACCTGTCAGTGGGCTTGCCGCTCGATCTGCTCGTGTACGAGAAGGATGCGCTGCGCGTCACGCGGTTCGTGTCGATCGATCGCGACAACGCGTACTTCGACATGCTTCACCGCACGTGGGGCGAGCGTCTGCGCCAGGTGTTCGCCGAGATTCCCGATCCGGACTGGCAGCAGTCGCTGGATGCGCCGTCGCCGCAGTCGGAGCGGGCGCTGGTGCTATATCGCGCGCCGGTCGGCGCCGATGGCGTCGAGCATGAGCAGGATGTGTCGCCCGCGCAGATTCTCGCGCAGGCCGACAAGGGCAAGGCGCAGCGGCGCTAGCTGCGTTGGGTTCGGAGCGCGCGTCAGGCTCGCTCGGGCCCGCACCAAAACCTCAGGACGAAAAAAAACCAGCCGTCGGCATCGCCTCTGGCTGGTTTCTGGTCTCTGGCTACGCAGCTCGTCAGCTGCGTAGCAGGTCCGATTCGAAGTCCGATTAGAACTTGTGACGGATACCGAGGCTGACCATGACCTGGTTGCTGGTGCTCGACTGGTTGCCATACGAACCGATCGAAGCCGTGGACGAAACGAGTTCGCCCGTAGCCGGATCACGCTGTTGGCCGCTTGCATGCTGCCATGCGGCGACCGTGTACACGTCGGTGCGCTTCGACAGCGAGTAGTCGCCGCCCAGCGAAACCTGGTTGTACGTTGCCTTCGCGTCGCCCGTACCGCGGGTGTACGCGTAGCCGATACCCAGCAGGGCTGCCGGCGTGATCTGGTAGCCGACGTACACGCGGCCGACGTTGAAGATCTGCGTCGACGTGAACGCCGATTGTGCGTCCGGCTTGTAGCGCGCGTTGCTGTACGACAGGTTAGCCGTCAACGGGCCCGTCACGTACTGAGCAGCTGCCGAAGCGATACTGATCGACTTCGCCGTGGTGTAAGCCTGGTTGATGCCTGCGTTGTCCGGGAAGTTCGTGTCGAACGTAGCGCCGGGGACCGTCGTGCTGTTCCAGCCCGTGCGGACAGGAAGGTTGGTGCTTGCGTTGTCAGTCCTCAGGTAGCCACCCGCGACGCTGAACGGACCCGTTGCGTACGTTGCTGCGCCGGCCCACGTTTGACCCGAACCCGTCGCGCCTGCGACGCCGCCCAGAGCGTACATGCCTTCGACCTGGAAGCCCGACCACACCGGCGACACATACTTCAGCGAGTTGTTCACGCGGAAGCTGTTGTCGTTGTTGTCGACGTCACCCGGCGTAGCGAACGTGCTGCCGAAGTAGTTGTCGCCCGTCAGCGGCTGGATCATGTCGACCAGCGGGTCGTATTGACGACCAGCCGTGAAGGTGCCCCAAGAGTCGCCCGTCAGACCGACGTAAGCCTGACGACCGAACATCAGGCCGCCTTGACCGAGCTTGCCGGTGTTGATGTCAAAGCCGTTTTCCAACTGGAAAATTGCCTTCAGGCCGCCGCCGAGGTCTTCCGTGCCCTTCAGGCCGAAACGGTTACCTTGCAGGTTGCCGCCAAACATTTGTACGAGGCTACCGCCGTGGGGCGTAGCGTTGTTCACGTACTGGACCGATTCATCCAGCACGCCATACAGGGTCACGCTGCTTTGCGCGTGAGCGATGCCGGCGACGCCGAGGAGCGCCAGCGAGAGGGTAGACAGTGCGATTCGTTTCATCCATTTCTCCACGCAGATGATTGTTCGTTGTTGCGGAAAGCAGAATAGCTCAGCGGCTCGGCGGGGTAGAAACGGAAAAAAAAGAGTGTCGCCAAAAACTGACAATCGATGCAAACCCTTGTATTTAAAGCTCTCGACGATTGTTTCCATTTGCGCAACATTTATTGGTCTGATGTGCATTATTGTTGATTTGTTGATAGTGACTGGGTGAACGAACGCACGATGAGCATCGATTTGCATGCTAAATGTAATCTAGTCGTGTACGCGTCCACTCGTCCTTGTACTGAAATATAAAAGAGACGGCTGACGAAAGGACTAGACAGGCTGGACAGAAGGGGCGCGTTGTGTGTCCAGGCGCAATTGACTGGATTGACGGCGCAACACGTGCATCTATAAGGGTATGGACGGTAGCGTGGTGTGAAGCGCCCGCTTCAGCGCCGGTCGGCGCCACGGCGCGCCATGGCCGCGGCCGTGAGCCCCGCGGCGGCCGCGAGCAGCACCGAGGTCCACGGGTTGCGTCGCACGTAGCGGTCGGCGGCCGTCGCCTGGCGGCGCGCTTCGACGAGGGCGGACGCCGCGAAACGGGTGGCTTGCGCTTCGGCGTCGAGCACCTTGCGCGTAACGTCCACCGCGGTCTCATGCGCGGAGCGCCTTTGCGCCGCCGCGTTGATTCCCGCGGGCAGCGGCGTAGCCGTTTGGCTGGCAACACCCACAGCAGCGCGAGCAGACGGCGCGGCATTTGCCGCGACGGTCGATGCCGCCAGTACCGACGCGAGCTTCGCGCGGCTGCCCGGCGGCGACTCGCCCTGCATGCCCCAGCCGCCACGCGGATCGTGCAGCCGGCCGCGCGCCGCCGAGAACTCCGCGCCGAGCAGCAGCACCAGCGCCGAGAAGTACAGCCACATCAGCAGCACCGCGAGCGAGCCGGCCGCGCCGAACGCGCTGGCCATTCCCGCATGCGCGAGATACAGCGCGAACAGCTTCTTGCCAGCCGTAAACAACACGGCCGCGACGATGCCGCCCACCACCGCATCGCGCCACAGCACCCGAGCGTCGGGCAGAAACTTGAGCAGTCCGGCGAACGCGAAGATCAGCACCAACAGCCCGACGCCGAGCTGCAGCAGATTGCCGATCACGACATACGGCGAGTCGCCCCACAGCCAGTTGCCGATAAAGACGATCACCGTATCGAGCACCAGCGACACGATCAGCAGGAACGCGACGCCGAGCACGAGCCCGAACGAAATCAGTCGCACCCGCACCAGCGCGAGCCAGCTGGAAGTGCGCGGCCCGCTGTACGGCCACACTATATTGAGCGCGCTGTTCAGCGACGAGAACGTCGCCGACGCGCCGATCGCCAGCAGCGAGAACGAGATGATCGTCGCGATGCCGCCTTTGGCGCCCGCGTGATGCGCGTTCTCGACGATCGTCTGCACGCCGGCCGCGGCCTGGTCGCCGATCAGGCCGTTGATGTGGCCGAACAGCTCGCCGCGCGCGGCCGCCGGGCCGAAGAACCAGCCGGCCACTGCGATCACCATCACGAGCGTCGGCGCGAGCGAAAACGCCGCATAGAACGCGATGCTCGCCGCCAACGCAGGACAGCGGTTCTCCGCGAACTGCCGCAGTGCGCCCATCGCCCAATTGGCCTGATGACGCGCGGCCTGCTGGAGGTTCTCGCGAGAGAGCGTGTCGATGTCCATGATCGTGTCTGAATCGTGAGGGCGCCTTCAGGGTGTTTGCTTCATTGCCTTTCGCAAACCTCGTGCCCGTCACTATACAAGTTAAGCGGCGCGCTGCATGGCCTGCGTTCATGGCCTGTTTTGCGGCCCGTTTCGCGGCCGCCCGCGTGTACCGCTAGAATGCAGCGGGTTAATGTCACCTTTCCGCTCATCATGCATTCGCACGAACTCGTACAGCAACTGGACGTCATCGAGCGCGACCAGTGGAGCGCGCATCTGCCCGCGCACGTCATCGAACAATTGCCGGCGCGCGGGATCACGGTGTTCGCCGTCACCGACGACGCCTCCGACACCGCCGCATTCAGCGCTCGCTACGGCTTCGGTCTCGAAGACTGCGCGAACACGATCGTGATCCGCTACAGGAAAGAGGGTGGCGAGCACTTTGCGGCGCTCGTGTCGCTCGGCTCGCGGCGGCTCGACATCAACGGCGCGGTGAAGGCCGCGCTCGGCGCACAGCGGCTGTCATTCGCGACGCGCGAGGCGGCGGTCGAGCATAGCCAGATGGAGTTCGGCGGAATTACCGCGTTCGGTCTGCCGGCCGACTGGCGCATCCTCGTCGACGCCGCCGTGATGGAGCGTGCGCAGATCGTGATGGGCGCCGGCGTGCGCGCGGCCAAGCTGCTGATGTCGCCCGACGTGCTGCGGCAATGGTCGCGCTGCGAGGTGGCGGCGCTGACGCTGCCTGCTGACGGAAACCCGCAACCTTGAAGCCGCACTGAAGTTTTCTTCCGTCGCGCCGTTAATCCCGACAACGACATGAAACGTTTGCGGCGTCCGTTCGCGCGGACAGCCGCCGACCACGACAAGGGATACGGAAGATGGAACGGTTTCGCCTGAAAGTGCGGCTGTGGCTCGCGCTCGCGGTGATGTGCATGGGCATTCTGGCGATCGGCCTGTGGGGGGCGTTCAAGACACGAGACACGATGATCGCCGATCGCGAGGGCGAGCTGAAAAACGTGGTCAGCATCGCGTACAGCGTGCTCGATCGCTACAACGCGCTCGTCGCGGCCGGCACGATGCCGCTCGCCGATGCGCAGCGCGCCGCGATGGACGACCTGCGCGCAATGCGCTACGACGGTGCCGGCGGCTATCTCGTGCTCGAAGACAGCCGCGCGCACGTGCTGATGCATGCCACGCGCGCCGACCTCGTCGGCAAGGACATGACCAACGTCACCGATCCGGACGGCCGCCACGTGTTCAAGGAAGGTTCCGAGCAAACGCAGCGCGAAGGCGAGGCCTTCGTTCAGCTGCAGTTCCCGAAGCCCGGCACCGACAAGCTTGCGCCGAAGATCAACTACATGCGGCTTTACAAGCCGTGGGACTGGACCATCGTCACCGGCGTCTTCACGGACGACATCGACGGCGTGTTCTACCGCACCCTCGTGCAATACGTGATCGCGGCGGTGGTGCTTTGCGCGCTCGTGTCGCTGGTGATCGGCGTGATTCTGCGCAGCATTCTGCGTCAGCTTGGCGGCGAACCGGCGTACGCGCTGCAGATCGCGTCGCGTATCGCGGACGGCGACCTCGACGTGGTCGTCGACGCGAAGGCCGGCGACAGCACGAGCCTGCTCGCCGCGATGAAACGGATGCAGCAGCGTCTCGCGCAGGCGATCGAGCAGATTCGCGGCGGCGCGACGCTGATTTCGTCGGTATCGAACGAGATCGCCGCGGGCAATTCGGACCTGTCGCGCCGCACCGAGCAGCAGGCGGCCGCGCTCGGCGAGACCGCGTCGAGCATGGAGCAGATCACCGCGACCGTGCGTCAGAACGCCGACAACGCGAAGCAGGCGAGCCAGCTCTCGCACAACGCGTCGGAGACCGCGGCGCGCGGCGGCGCGGCGGTCGGTCAGGTGATCGACACGATGCGCGGGATTTCACAGTCGTCGCACCGGATCGGCGACATCATCGGCGTGATCGAAGGGATTGCGTTCCAAACCAATATTCTCGCGTTGAACGCGGCCGTCGAGGCGGCGCGCGCGGGCGAGGAGGGCCGCGGTTTCGCGGTGGTCGCGGGCGAAGTGCGCACGCTCGCGCAACGCAGCGCGGCGGCCGCGAAGGAGATCAAGGCGCTGATCGAGGAATCGGCCGCGCAGATCGCGGGCGGTTCGGAGCACGTCGGACGCGCGGGTGACACGATGCAGGAAGTCGTGCAGGCGGTACGTCGTGTCAACGACATCATGGGCGAGATCAGCGCGGCGTCGGCCGAGCAGACCTCGGGCATCGAGCAGGTCAACATCGCGGTCGCGAGCATGGATCAGACGACGCAGCAGAATGCGGCGCTCGTCGAGGAGGCGAGCGCGGCGGCCGATGTGCTGAAGACGCAGACCGGGCAGTTGTCGGCGGCGATCGCGGTGTTCCGGTTGCCCGAGCAGCGCTAAAGCACCAGGCCGCGTTGTCGACGCGCGCGCGAATTCACCGCGCGCGGGCTCGCAACGCGGTGCGTGTCTCACGCCAGGCCGATCCCCGCGCCGCTCAACAATTGGCGGTTGCGCTCCGACAGATTCTTCATGCGCAATTGCTTGCCTGCCTTGCGATAGCGCTCGGCCAGACCCTGCAACGCGGCGAGCGCCGAATGATCGGCGAGCAGCAGGTGACTGCAATCGACGGTCACGCTCGCCGGGTCGCGCGCCGGATCGAACAGCTCGTGAAAGCGCGTCGTCGACGCGAAAAACAGCGTGCCGCGCGGCACATAGGTCTTATGGCCCGCTCGATCCTCGGCATGCGTATGAATTTCGCGCGCGTGCTGCCACGCGAAGTTGAGCGCGGCGATCACGATGCCGCACATCACCGCGATCGCGAGATCGGCAAACACCGTGATGATTGTGACCGCGACGATCACGAGCGCCATCGAGCCCGCCGCGCCCGAAATCATGCCGGGACGTCCGCCAAATAGCGCGGTGACGGTGCAGATAAAGAATGCGCCGTACAGACCCATCAACGGATTCAGATGGGCGACGAGCGCAAAGGCGATGCATTCGGGCACCAGCGCGAACGACGAGGTCAAGCCTGCGAGCACGTTGCTGCGAATGCCGGACAGCCTGGCGGGCCGACCGGAAGCGTGACTAGCGGTGTTCATGTTCTACGAGGTGGCGCGCGAGCGCAATGCTGAGGCTTGTATGGGCTGCGCTGGACTGGCGTGGCAACGCGCGGCTGCGCGAAGGATTGCGTCCGCTGGGCGCGGACGGTTTACGAAAGGCGTGAATTCTACCGTAGCGCGATGAACGGCGCTGGCGAAGCGGGCGGGAACGCTATGGCCCGAACGCGCGGCGCGGATCTGTCGTGCAATCGCGCGGTGCGCTCGCGCCACAAATCCGCAAGAGGGAAAGCTCCGCTCAGATACTCAGATAATCAGCCGCGACACCTTCGTGCCCTCGAGCGACACGCCGGCCATCAGGCCGCCGTTGGTCAGCACGAAAGCCTGCACCGGGCTCGTCGCGGTCGACGAATCGACCGCGCCGTTCGCGCCGACTTTCAGCACGGCGACGGTCGCATTCGCGCCGACTGCCCAGCCCTGGCTGTGCATGAATTCGTCGAGCGCTTCCTGCGTCATGAACAGAAACACGAGCGCCTTCGACTGTGCGCCGATCTGCAACCCGAACGAGCCCGCGACCGTGCTGTAGTAGCCGACCGTGCGGCCGCCGATGCGCATCGCCCCTTCACCATACTGTCCGCCGACCCAGAAGCCGGCCGAGATCACCGATGGAAACACCAGCACGCCGCGCGCTTTCGCGACGAGCTCACGCGCGCCGTCGACGTTTTCGTAGAGACGCGCGAGCGTCGAGTCGACGCCGGCGTTGATCGTGTCGCGCTTGCCGGCGTTGGCGGACGGCGATGCGTTCGAGGACGGCGAAGTCGTCGTGCAACCGGTGAGGCTCAGACCTGCGACGGCCAATGCAGCGCTGCCGGTCATGATGAATTGTCGTCTGCGCATGACGGTTTTCCTTTGCGTTTCTCACGCGTGTTGTACGTTTTGGAAGAGTGCGGCGAGTCGCCTGCTTTGCTTTGTTCTCATATGCACGCGGGAGGTTCCGTGCGCGCGGTCATCGCAGCCAGGCGGCGGCGTGCCGCGACGTTCGCATCGCGGGAGTCCACCGCTCAAACAGCAGATAGCGTGCCCAAGGGCCGCGCCGCCTTGCGCGAGAGCGGCGCGGCCATTGCAGTTCGGGTTTTTGCGTCGCTTTCCGTCACGCGTCGTCGCTACGCCGTTGGGCGAATGTTCTGGTTATGGCGGAACAGGTTGCGCGGATCGTAGCGGTTCTTCACGGCGACGAGCCGCTCATAGTTGGGCCCATAGGCATCCGCGATACGGCCGCCTTCCTCCTGCGTCATGAAGTTGACGTACACGCTGCCGAGCGCAAAGGGGCGCGACGCGTCGAAAAAGTCGCGCGCCCATTTGACACAGCGCTCGTCGTCGCGCGCATCGTCCCAGCGGCCGTGCACGTTCATCGCGTATTGCGTCTCGCGACTTGGGTAAGCGGTCGCGTCGACCGCCACGCGCTGCGTTTGCGCGCCGATCAACCCGAAGAAAATTTCGCATTGCGCGGACGGCAGTGTGTCGATCGCGCGGATCAGCGCGTCGATCAGTCCATCGTCGATGGTGGCGAGGTTGTGCGACTTCCAGTAGTTGCGCGCGCCCGGCGTGAGCAGCGGATCGAAGGCCTGTTGCCAAACTTCATAAGGCATCGGACCGAGATGTGCGCCGAGCGGCTTGCCGAAGCCGCGCACGGCTTCCACCGCGGCTGGGCCTTTTTCGACCGGCCCGTTGTAGCACATCGCGAACACGAGCACGGGTTGGCCGTGCACGTCGGGCGGCAGGAACGGCAGCGGTGGCGCGAGCCGCGCGACGGCCCAGACGGCCAGCTCGTCGGGCATCGCGGGCACGGCATCGCGGTATTTGATCAGCGCTTCCTTCGCGTCGGCGAGCGGCAGCACGACGAGGCCGCCATACACGAGCGGGCCGACCTCATGCAGCGCGAACTCGAATAGCGTAACGACGCCGAAATTGCCGCCGCCGCCGCGAATCGCCCAGAACAGATCGTCGTGCGAAGTGGCGCTCAGGCGGCGCAATTCACCGTCCGCGGTGACGATGTCGGCCGCGACGAGGTTGTCGATCGTCATGCCGTAGCGGCGGCTCAACCAGCCGAAGCCGCCGCCGAGCGTCAGACCCGCGACGCCGGTCGTCGAGTTGATACCGAGCGGCGTCGCGAGTCCGAATGCCTGCGCTTCGTGATCGAGATCGTGCAGCGTCGCGCCCGGTTCGACATAGGCGCGCCGCGCTTGCGGGTCGATGCGCACCGATTTCATCGTGGACAGATCGAGCACGAGGCCGTCGTCGCACACAGCGCTACCGCCGATGTTGTGGCCGCCTCCGCGAATTGCGAGCGGCAGGCCGTTGTCACGCGCGAAGGCGACGCCGCGGCGCACGTCGGCAACACCCGCGCAGCGCAGGATCATCGCGGGAGAACGGTCGATCATTGCGTTCCAGATGCTGCGCGCCGTATCGAAGCCCGGCGTGTCGGGCAGCAGAAGCTGACCGCGAAGTCCGGATTTGAATTCGTCGACCGCACTGCTGGAGATAGTAACCATGTTGTACCTCGTCGAAGAGGGGAAGGCGCTCGCAGAACACTGCTCCGCAGACCAAACAAAAATGCGGGCGGTGAATGAAAGCGGATTGAGAGGTTCGGCTGCGTGCAGTAAACGGGGCGACGCGTCGAAGTCAAACAAAGGTTTACCCGCGTTGGTGGGCGATCCCGCGCGGTGGCTCGTGGGGACAGGCTTTTGCGGGCAGGGCAACGACGATACGCGGCGGTACCGCCGAAGATGGTGGGAATGCTCCGGGAAAAGCGTGCGCGCTGATGTGTTGGTTATCCGACGCGCTGGTGGTTGTGCCACGACACTTTGCATATGGGCGTGGCTCGTGATCGCGTGCGACCGAGGCACACGTTCGACGACTGTGCGAGGTAGCGCACATCGCGACAGCGATTTTCGCGACGCACGCGCATTGCCCGACGACGCGTAATGTTTCGCACGCGCGTTTCGGTGATTTTCATTGCGTTGTCTATTGGATTGCTCTCATTCGGTCTTTCCTATTTTTATTTTTATGTGCGAATGGCCACATGAATAAAACGAATGATGTGTAAATGGTCGGTATTTGTCCGATAAAACCAAAGGCTAATTTTCTTTTTGCTGATCCGATTGCATTGAGCGCGATAGTTATTAACTTCCTGTCTGAAGAATATGAAGTAGCGGATTTGGCGGGCGGAACGCCGTTGAACGCCGCCTGACGGGCCGTATCGGCAATATCGCATTGCGTGGTCTAGCGCACGGTCGAGCGGTTGCGGTGCGAATAACTTCAACGTCCATCAAGCCTCGCTGTGCGGCTCTCACGATCATGTGCGCGCACGGCCAGCCGATTCTCTCGAAGCACGCCAAATCGGACCGGGGATTTTCCGTGAGAGAAGTTTTTAGTGCGAACGCATTTTTAATTCGCATAAAGCGAAGCTGCGCAGAGGCTTTGACTTTTCGTTTTGTTGGCGAGCGGAGATTCACTCGTTAATTGGACCGGTCTTTTTGGTGAAATAATTCGGAGAGTGAAATGAAGAAGCAAAGCGGGGACGCGTGGATATTGGGAACGCGACGGGCGGCTTTGGCGGTCGCGGTCAGTCTTTATGCGGCGATGGCGGGTGCGCAGACGAATTCGGGGAGCACCGCCGCGCCGGCAACGAATCCCGCAGTGATGGTGCTCGCCGAGGCTAGCGTGCACGGCGGATGTCCGTCGGGCGGCGGGCCGGGTTGCACGTCGCAGGGATTCGGGCAGCTCGGGGCGGGCGCCTTCGGCGTCGCGGCGGCGGGGCTCGGCCCGACATCGCCCACCGGCTCGCCGGCGGGCAACGGGACGTCCTCGACGGGCACGGGCGCGGGAAGCGGTGGCGGGAATAGCTCGGCTAATTCCGGCCCGGGCGGGGTGGGCCCGGGAAATACCGGCGGCAACAACGGCAATGGCGGTGCCGGCGACAACGGTAACGGCGGCGCGGGTAGCGGTGGTGGCGGGAACGGCTCGGGGAATGGCGGCACGGGCGGCGATGGCGGCGGTAACGGAGGCGGTGATAACGGCGGGGACGGTGGTGGGGATGGTGGTCATGGTCATGGTCATGGGCATGGGCACGGCGGCGATGGTGACGGCGATGGCGGCCATGGACATGGCCACGGTGGTGATGGTGACGGCGATGGCGACCATGGACATGGCCACGGCGGTGATGGTGACGGCGATGGCGGTCACGGCCATGGCCACGGTGGTGATGGTGATGGCGATGGCGGTCACGGCCATGGCCACGGTGGTGATGGTGATGGCGATGGCGGCCATGGTCATGGCCACGGCGGCGATGGTGACGGCGATGGCGGCCATGGACATGGCCACGGCGGTGATGGTGACGGCGACGGCGGCCATGGACATGGCCACGGTGGTGACGGTGATGGCGATGGCGGTCACGGTCATGGTCATGGTCATGGTCATGCTGGCGATGGTGACGGCGATGGCGGCCATGGCCAAGGCGGTGACGGCGATGGCGATGGCGGTCACGGTCATGGTCATGGTCACGCTGGCGATGGTGACGGCGATGGCGGTCACGGTCATGGGCACGGTGGTGACGGTGACGGCGATGGCGGCCATGGCCACGGTGGTGATGGTGACGGCGATGGCGGTCATGGCCATGGCCAAGGTGGTGATGGCGATGGCGGTCATGGCCATGGGCGCGGCGGTGATGGTGCCGGCGATGGCGGTCATGGCCATGGCCAAGATGGTGACGGCGGCCGCGGCGATGGCGGCCACGGCGCCAGCGGTCACGGCGACGGCGGTCATGGCGACGGCGGCCACGGTGACGGCGGCCACGGTGACGGCGGTCACGGTGACGGCGGCCACGGTGACGGTGGTCACGGTGACGGTGGTCACGGTGACGGCGGTCATGGTGACGGCGGCCACGGCGACGGCGGCCACGGCAGCAGCGGTGGCGAAGGCAAAGGCGGTTCCGGAAACGGCGGCCATGGCGGTGAAGGCGATGGCGGCCAGGGCAACGGCGGCTACGGCCACGGCGGCCATGGTGGTGAAGGCGGCGGCCAGGGTAACGGCGGCTCCGGCAACGGTGGCCATGGCGGTGAAGGCGGTGGCGGCCAGGGCAACGGCGGCTCCGGCCACGGCGGCCATGGTGGTGAAGGCGGCGGCCAGGGTAACGGCGGTTCCGGCAACGGTGGCCATGGCGGTGAAGGCGGTGGCGGCCAGGGCAACGGCGGCTCCGGCCACGGCGGCCATGGTGGTGAAGGCGGCGGCCAGGGCAACGGTGGTTCCGGCAACGGTGGCCATGGCGGTGAAGGCGGTGGCGGCCAGGGCAACGGCGGCTCCGGCCACGGCGGCCATGGTGGTGAAGGCGGCGGCCAGGGCAACGGC